>DASZMK010000050.1:0-6261 GCA_035551855.1 Solirubrobacteraceae bacterium | reverse complement strand
CTCCTCGACGAACGCCATCTCGAGGTCGAGCTGGGTGAACTCCGGCAGCCGGTCGGCGCGGGCGTCCTCGTCGCGGAAGCAGCGGACGACCTGGTAGTAGCGCTCCAGGCCGCCGACCATCAGCAGCTGCTTGAACAGCTGCGGCGACTGGGGCAGTGCGTAGAACGACCCCGGTGCGATCCGGGCGGGGACGAGGAAGTCCCGCGCACCCTCCGGGGTCGACCGCGTGAGAAACGGAGTTTCGACCTCGAGGAAGTCGCGCTCGTCGAGGACCTCGCGGATCGTCCGGATCACCCGGTGGCGCAGGGCGAGCGCCTCCTGCATCGGCGCGCGGCGCAGGTCCAGCGAGCGGTGGCGCAGGCGCAGGTTCTCGTCGACCGGACCCTCCTCGTCGATGGGGAACGGCGGCGTGTCGGCATCGGCGAGGATCTCGAGCGCCGAGACGGCGATCTCTATCTCCCCCGTCGGCAGGTTGGGGTTCACATTCTCCGGCGCCCGTTTGGCCACGGTCCCAGCGACGGTGATGACGTCCTCAGACCGGAGCTCGTGCGCCTCGGCGTGGGCCTCAGGCGCGGTCTCCGGGTTGAAGACCAGCTGCACGATGCCAGAGCGCTCGCGCAGGTCGATGAAGATGAGGCCGCCGTGATCACGGCGCCGGTGCACCCAGCCGGACACGCGCGCGATGGTGCCCGCGCGTCGCGCGTCGAGGTCCCCCACCCAGGTGTCGCGATAGGCGTTCGCCCGGGGAGCGTGCTTCACGCCAGCCGGCTCCCGCGCAGGATCGCCGGGATGACGGCTGCCGGCTCGAGCTCCACCTGCTCACCGGATTCCATGTTCTTGAGTCTGGCCTGGGTCATGGCGTCGATGATCGCAACGTAGCGCGCGTGTATGCGGTCCGCGTGCTTGAGCTGTCCCTTGAGCGAGCGGCCGGCCAGCTCCATCTGCGCGCGCAGGCCGGCGCGGCGCGCCTCGTGGGCCAGCTCGAAAGCCGTCCGGGCCACCGCCTGGTCGTCCGAGCGCCCGAGCACCACGAACAGGTCGACGAGGTCCGGCGCGACCGGCACCTCGCCGGCGGCGAGCAGCATGCGATCGACTCCGGCGGCCCAACCGGACGCCGGCGTGGGAGCACCGCCGAGCTGCTCGACGAGCCCGTCGTAGCGCCCGCCTCCGCCGACGCCGGACTGCGCACCAAGCGCGTCGGAGGTGAACTCGAACACCGTTCGCGTGTAATAGTCGAGTCCCCGGACGAGCGTCGGATCCAGCTCATACGGCTGTCCGGCATCGTCCAAGAGCTGGCGCACGCGCGCGAAGTGCTCCGCATCGTCGGCCGCCAGGCGGTCGAGCAACACCGGCGCCTCGCGCATGGTCTCCTGGGTGCGCCGGTCGCCGGCGTCGAAGGCGCGCATGGGGTTGAGGTCGATGCGGGCCACCACCTCCGGCGACAGCTCATCCTCGTGCGCGCGCAGAAACGCCGTCAGCTCCTCGCGGTACTCGGCGCGCGTCGCCGGGGTTCCGAGACTGGAGAGGCGAAGCCGCGTCCCCCTCACTCCGACGGCTTGAAGCAGCTCCGAGAGGAGCAGGATGAGCTCGGCGTCGGTCTCCGGCGTGGCCGAGCCGATCGCCTCGGCCCCGACCTGCCAGAACTGGCGGTAGCGGCCCCGCTGCGGCGCCTCGGCGCGGAAGAAGCTCGAGAGATACCAGAGCTTGACGGGCTGGGCGAGCTTGTGCATCCCGTGCTCGAGGTATGCACGTGCGACGGGCGCGGTGCCCTCCGGGCGCAGGGTCAGCGAGCGCCCGCCGCCGTCGTCGAACGTGTACATCTCCTTCTGGACGATGTCGGTGGCCTCCCCCACCCCGCGAGCGAAGAGGTCGGTGGACTCGAACGTGGGCGTCTCGATCCGCCCGTAGCCGGCGGCGCCGAGGATCCGGCGGGCGTGATCCTCGAGCACACGCCGCCGCTCCGCGTCGGCGGGAAGCACATCGAACGTGCCCCGGGGAGCCTGGATCGTGCTCACGGGTGAGCTCCGGGGGCTAGGAATGGTGCGCGAGCTCGCGCAGGAACGGGTTCGTGTCGCGCTCGGCGGCGAGCGTCGTCAGCCCCATGTGCCCCGGATACACCGTCGTCTCGCCCGGATACGCCTGCAGCAGCGACTCGATCGAGGCCCGCAGCGTCGGCCAGTCCCCGCCGGGAAGATCGACGCGGCCGACCGACCCCTGGAAGAGGACATCGCCGGAGAAGAGCGCTCCGTGCTCACGCAGGCCATAGCTGACATGACCCGGGCTGTGGCCGGGCACGAACGAGACCTCGAACTCCATCCCGGCGAGCTGGAGCGTCTCACCGCCGGCCACGGTCTCATCGGCGTCGTAGCTCTCGAACGGGCCAAACCCCGGCCAGCGGACGTAGGCGTTGATGTCGGCCAGGACCTGGGTCTCGAGCTCCGGGCAGTAGACCGGCGCCCCCGTCGCCCGCGCCACCGGCGCGACGGCGCCGACGTGGTCGAAGTGCGTATGCGTGAGCAGGATCGCCTCGACCGCGGAGATCTCCAGCGCCTTCAGGGCCTCGAGCAGCCGCTCGGCCTCGTCTCCGGGATCGACGATGACGGCCCGATCGGAGTCCGGCGTGCGCACGATGTAGCAGTTCTCCTGTACGGGGCCGACGGTGAACATGCGGGCGTCGATCATTTCGGCCCCGCCTGCTGCGCGCGCTTCGCCATCCGACGCCGGAACAGCCAGCTCTCCAGGTAGTAGCCGGACGGAACATAGATCGCCATCGCCAGGACGGCGAAGAGCAGCGACGGCACGATCTTGAACTTGGAGGTGATGAGCAGCAGCACGAACATGAACCCCGAGGCGAGCAGGGCACGGTTGAACGAGCCCCTCCACGTCGGCGGCGTGTTCAGGCGTGTCTGACGCGCCATCTCCCGCGTCTGCTTCTTGCGCTCGTCCGGGGTCGGTGGCCGCCCGGTCCGGCCGCGCACCTCGACCGTGCCCGCGGCGTTTCCGCGGTGCTTGGTGCGGCGTTTGCGCTTCGTCTGGGCCATCTCTGAGGACAGAGCTTACGCGGTGCGAGCGCGGCTTTGCAGGGAATCCTCGATCGTCGCGTAGCCGCGCAGGGGGACGGCGTCCGGGAAGCCATCAAAGACGGCCCGCGGGGCGAGGCCGACGAGCTCGGCGCCGGCCACCGGAGCATGCCGGGCCACGGCCTCCACCACCGCCGACAGAGGCGTGGCAACGTGGTCCTCGACGTTGGTCGAGACCTGCGCCAGTCCGGATGCGCTGAGCCAGAGGCCGATGGCGCGCACGCCCGGAAGTCCCTCCTGACCGCCCTCCCGGATGAGGGCGGCGATGTCCTTGGCGTCCTGGAGGGTCGCCGGTGGCGCCAGCTCGACGTTGAAGGCGACGAGCGGCGCGCGGGCGGCCACGAGGACCGCGCCGGCGGTGGGGTGCAGCCGCGGAGGTCCGAAATCCGCACGGAGCTCGCCGGCCTCGATCCGCCGCGCCAGCTCGGCCGGGCCGCCGCGGCGCAGCTCGGCCCGGGTGCGGCCGCCGGCGAGACTGCCATAGAGGAAGACCGGCAGCCCGAGGTCCTCGGCGAGCAGATCGGCGAGCACGAGCGCCTCAGCGCCGGCAGCGCCCCGGTCCGCATCGGCGAGATAGACGATGGGGGCGACGTCGACGGCGCCGATGCGGGGATGGACCCCCTCGTGGTTGTCGATCCGGATCAGCTCGACCGCCGCCGCCGCGCCGCGTGCCACCGCGCCCGCGAGCGCGCCCGGCTCACCGGCCAGCGTGTACGCGCTGCGGTGATGGTCGGCATCGGAATGGACGTCCAGCAGCCCGGGACCGAACGCCGCGCCGATCAGGGCGATCGCCTCGGCATCTCGCCCCTCGGAGACGTTGGGATAGGCCAGCAGCGTGGTCATGGCGGGCGGATCATACGATCGCGGTCTCGCCGGTAAACTGGCCGGTTCCTTGCCGGAGTAGCTCAGTCGGTTAGAGCAGCGGAATCATAATCCGCGTGTCGGGGGTTCGAGTCCCTCCTCCGGCATTCGAAAAGGCCCTGCAATTGGTTGGGTTTTTGAAGCTTCTGAGGATGCTGGTCTGCGAAATGTATCCCGGATGTGTCCCGAATTTGCAGACCTATCGGCTCGTAGAAGGATCGGCTCAAGCAGGCCGCGAGGGGGAACGGGTTCAGCAGCTGAAGACCTGCGGTCATAGCCCGGGTCGCTCCGCTTCCTCGACCACGGACGCCGCCACGAGAGTCAGCCAACCCGACCTCCCAAGAGGAGTGCGGGATGTAGCCAGAGGAATAGCCAGCTTCGATTTGCGCTGCGAAGTGCGTGCCGTACCCCGGCATCTGACGCTGCTCTCGCTCTTCAGCGGTAGAGAACATCAGGTGCTGACGGCGCCGGCGCGTGCTTTCGATTAATCAACGAACGTGCCGTGCACGCGACCCTCACGTCGAAAGCGAAAGCGGCCACGCGCCGCCGCTGTTTGGACGGCGCGATCGCAACGTCGCCAAGACGCTCGTGCGCCCGGGTGGTGCCCGGATCACGCAAGCGATCGTCCGAAGCGCGGCTGCCCGGGATGCCGGCCGGTCGGGTGAAGCGAGGAGTATGAGGAGTCTGTCGGACACGCTTCCCGGGGGCGTAGGCTGGGCACGTGGCGGAGCGAGCGGTCGAAGACCTGAAGGGCGATTCCGTTGACGTGGCGTTCTTCGACCAGCTGATGGTTCGGCATTTGCCGCGTGCGTTCATGAGGGTGATGCGTCGGCTGCCCGCTGAGCCCCGCTGCCGGCTCTGTAATGCCCCCTATGGCGGGATCGGCGGGCAAATCATGCGGCGCTTCGGCTTCGGCCCGTCGCGCAAGAACCCGACCCTCTGCAACACGTGCTTTGAGAAGGCGCCGATGGGCGGCGTGGACATGGAGATCGGCGTCCTCTTCGCCGATGTCCGCGGCTTCACATCACTTGCGGAGCGGACTCCGACCCACGAAGTCGCGCAGTTGCTGAACCGCTTCTACGCCGCTGCCTCCGCGGTCCTGACGCGCTCTGCGCTCATTGACAAGTTTGTGGGCGACGAGGTGATGGCCCTGTACCTGCCGCAGCTTCTGGGCGAACACTGGGAGGACGAGCTGGTCAGAGATGCCAACGACCTCTTGGCCTCGGTTGGCTATGGGACCTCGCTCGGGCCGTGGCTCCAGCTCGGCGTCGGGCTCGACATCGGGCGGGCGTATGTCGGTAACGTCGGCGCCGGCGAGGTCAAAGACTTCACCGCCGTCGGCGACGTCGTGAACACCGCGGCGCGTCTGCAGTCCGCCGCCGGCGGCGGACAGATCATCCTCTCGGAGCGGTTGTTCGAACGTCTCGCCGCTCGCCCGGACAACGCGACCGCGACCTCTCTCCGCCTGAAAGGTAAGCAGGACGCCGAGCCGGTACGCGTGATTTGATCTCGGCGCGGCCACAACCGCATAGGGCGCCCAGAGCGCGACGAACTGCGGGCTGCCGAACTCGCAAGCCCATCCGGCGGGTAGGCCCGGCGCCTCGCGGCGCCGGGCCCCCCTCAGAACCGGACGTGCCCGTTTCCGTGCATCCGGCTCAAGCAAGCCCTGGTGGCTGGCGGTGGTGGTTGCAGTTGAGGTGGACGAGGTGGGGTGCAGCGGCGTCCGGTTTGGCTGTGTCCCAGACGACGTCGATCGTCTTGCGACTGTTGGCCAGCCAGTGCTCCCAGTCGCGTGGGGTTTGTGGGCGGTCTGAGGCGGCGAGGAGCGTGGCCTTGCAGATCGCGCAGCGTCCGTCCTGGGCTCGGTAGAGCCGCATGGCGGTGCGGTTGATCGGCAAGGGCGCCTTGTATCGCCGCCAGGCCCAGTAGTCGGCAAGGTCCGGGTCGTCGAGTGACGCGCGGTGCTTGACGATCTGATGTCGGACGATGTTGGTCCAGGCGAAACGGTGGAGGTAGCTGCCGCTGGCGCGGTCGCCGAACACCCACCGGTCATGCCTGGCCTTGTTGAACGTGCCGAAGTACCGGGCGAACACCCAGTACGCCGGCTTGGTCGAGTGGCTGCGTTTGGCCCACTTCCATGTGAGCCGCCACAGGTAGCTGTCCAGCTTGCCGAAGGCTTCGGCGGATACCTGTGTCCGGTAGTAGGCGGCCCACCCGCGGATGATCGGGTTCAGGCGCTTGAGGACCGCGGAGGCGTTGCTCCCGTGCAGGGAGCGCAGCTCATCGCGGAGCCTCCTCCGGATTCGTCTGATCGCCGCGT
>DASZMK010000049.1:0-37721 GCA_035551855.1 Solirubrobacteraceae bacterium | reverse complement strand
AGGCGTGATCCAGCAGTGCTCCGTCGATCGAGTCGGCAGGCCGTGACCGTTGGGAGCGCCCCTGCTCTGCTTCCGTCAACCTTCCCTGCTAGCGCGGAACCCGCGCAAGTCGCCGGTGATCGCTTTCGCTTCTTGAGCCGTCCCGGAGCTCACAAGCGCATATGGGCGACCGTGCGCTCGTCCGCGCCAATGGTGCAGCACCTCGTCCCCTCGCACCGCCAGCCAGACCTGGGTTTGGCGACGAGGAGGGACGCGACCCCGTCGGTGGGTTCAGACCTGCTTCTGCGTTCGGGAATGACTCGGCCGGAGGTGCAACGAGCGCGCGGTGAGGGCGCCGCCGGTCGCCCTTGGAGGGGCAGCGCTGTGTTCAGCGCTGGACGTGGGTAGTTCGGCTTGCGATACGCGCTCGGCGCCCGCGCGCCGCCCCGGGCTGTGGCTTAACGGACCACGCGGAACCCGATGTGTGTCGCCGCCGGGGTAACTCGCGCTTGGGTGCGTTCGAGGGTGATTGATGCGTCGAGCGTGCCGAACAGCGGGGTGCCGCCACCGACCAGGACCGGGATCACGTGCACGCGTATCTCGTCGACCAGGCCAAGCGGGAGTGCCTGCTGCATGATGGTCGCGCCGTGCAGCCCGACGACCTTGTCACCCGCCGCGTTCTTGGCCTGCTCGATGGCGCTGACCACACCGTCGGTGACGAACGTGAACACGGGTGGGTGCGACGCGGTCGGCATGCTGTGAGTGACGACGAAGCACGGGGTGTCGCCAACCGGGCCGGCGTCGCCCCAGCCGCCGTCGCCTTCGGCGTTGTCGAATGACTTGCGGCCCATCACGATCGCGCCGACGGTGTCGAGCGTCGCCTGCAGGATGGCACGGTCGTCGTCGGTCGCCGCGTCGAACATCCAGTCGTGTAGCATCTCGGCGCCGTCGCCGAATGGATTCTCGCGGCTGTCATTGGGGCCGGTGACGTATCCGTCAAGCGAGATGGACATGTCGCTGATCACGAGTGCCATGGGGTCGCTTCCTTTCTGTGTGGCTTGGCGGAGTTGTTCCATTTCAGTTGTTGTAAGGCGCTGGACACGACGTAGCTCTAGCTCCCTTAGCGCCTCCCTTGAGTCCTCGGGCGGTTCTAGCTACAGTGCACCCATCGGTGCAGCATCATAACGCCACACTCGACCGGACGTTCTTCGCGCTCTCGGACCCGACCCGCAGGGGCATCCTCGAGCGCCTATCTGGGGGCTCGGCCACGATCGGAGAGCTGGCGGCCCGCTTCGGCCTGACCCTCAACGGTGTCAAGAAGCACGTCGGGGTCCTCGAGGAGGTCGACCTAGTGACCACGGCTAAGGTCGGACGTTCGCGTGAGTGCCAGCTTGGCCCGGCGGAGCTGGTCGACGTAACGGCCTGGATCGAGTCCTACCGGCAAACACTGGAAGGCCGGCTCGAAAGATTCGGCGCCTACGTAGAAGCGCGGACGGACGGCGACCGATGACGCACGAGCTTCGATTCGAGCGCTTGATCGACGCCGAGCGAGAGGTGGTGTTCGACTCGTTCACCGACCCGGACGGACAAGCGGCGTTCTACGGACAGGATCAGACCGGTTGGATCGTGCGCTCGGAATGCGATCTGCGGGTCGGTGGCGTTTGGACGGTCGAGTTCGGAGCCTCGCAAGCCGAGCTCTATCGCCACCGGCACGTGTTCGAAGTAATCGATCGCCCCCGACGCCTGCTGCTGACCACGACCGAGACCCGGCTGGACGGATCGAGCTTCGACACCGAGCTCGAAATCGTCTTCCAAGAGCAGGACGGCAAGACCCTGATGACGATGGTCACCAGGGGATTTCCAACGGCGGAGCTCCGAGACGAGCAGGGTGTCGGTCTGCCGAATGCGTTTGACCTGCTCGACCGGTTCGTCCACGCACGGCCCGAGATGTCGCAGGCCAAGTCCGACGACTCTTAGGCGCCCGGCCAACCTCGTGCCCGCTCCCGCAATCGCATGGACACGAGCGCGCCCGCCGGTGGCTCACGGCTCCTTTGCCGGGCGAACGCGGAAGCGTCGGGCCTGATCTTCCACGCGTGGCCAGCACCGTGACACGCTGACCGGCCGGCACCTGCTTTCGCACCGCGACAAGCACCTCGGCGGTCCTCGGTGCGCCCCCTGCTCAGCGCGGCGAACAGGACCGACGCTAGCCGCGGCGGCCAAGAACGCGTGTGCACCGCGCGATTCGCGGCGCGCATCTTCGCTTCGCGCTCGTCGGCCTCGACGACCTACTGGGGGAGAGGTCTGTCAGGCGTCGAGGATCGTCACCTTCGACCAACGATATGGATGCGCTTCTCTGCAGCGCCCGTCGTGGTGTTCTGAACCAGTCGTCTCAGACGGTTCTCAGCCAAACGCGCAGTCGACGCTGACTTTGTCCAGAGCGCTCTTTAGAGCGGCGAGCTCCTGATCGTCGAGTTGCGCGACGAACAGTTCCGAGACGCCGCGCACGTGGACCGGAGCGGTCTCGGTGAGGCGGGCCGCGCCGGCGTCGGTGAGCGCGACTACGACGCCACGCCCGTCGGCGTCGGCGGTGCCTCGACGGACGAGACCTTCATCAACCAACCGGGCCACGCGGCGGGTCATACCCGAGCGTGAGATCAGCGCCCGCGCCGCGAGCTCCGTCATCCGCAGCTCGCCATCGGCCCGTGCCAGTTGGGCGAGCACGTCGAAGTCGGCTAGAGCCAGACCGGTTTCGCTCTCGAGATCCACCGCGAGCTGGCGCATGAGCGTGGCGTGTGCCCGCAGCAGAGAGTCCCAAGCCTCCAGCCCGCGGCCTCCCGGGAGCGTGTTCGCCACGGGCGGGTCCAAGAGATCAGAGACGTGGCGTGGATCTACTTGCATATGCAACCATCGTGCGGTATTTTGTTTGCAAGTGCAAACATATTAGCCCACTGTCAGGAAAGGACATCGATGAGCACCGAACTCCACGCTGACCTCGCTCGGTCGCTCAGCGGTCGGGCGGTGCTGGGTGTCGGGGTCATCGGGGTCAGTCCCGTCCGTGGCTGGGCCGCGACCGCCCACATCCCAGCACTGCGCGCGCTGCCGAACTACGAGATCCGGGCACTCAGCGCCCACAGCGCGGAATCGGCGCACGCAGCCGGCGAGGCGTTCGGGGTCAGCGCGGTGTTCGCAGACCACGAGCAGTTGGTGACCCAACCGGACATCGACGTGGTCGCCGTCACAGTCAAGGTCGCGCACCATCGAGAGCTCGTCTCCGCCGCACTTGCCGCCGGCAAGGCCGTCTACTGCGAGTGGCCGCTCGGCCGCGGCCTCGACGACGCCCGTGCGATGGCCGCGCTCGCCGCCGACCAAGGGGTGCGCACGGCCGTCGGGCTGCAGGCCCGCCAGGCCCCGGCAATCGAGTTCGTCCAGGAGCTGCTCAGCGACGGATACGTGGGCGAGGTCCTGTCAACGACGATGGTCGGGCTGTCGGTCCTTGGCGACGCTCTGGTCCAGCCCAACGCCTACATGCTCGACAGGACGAACGGGGCCAACGTGCTCACGATCGCCGTCGGCCACAGCCTGGACCTCCTCAACTACGTACTGGGCGAGTTCACCGACCTGTCCGCCGTGTCAGGTCTCCGGAGGCCGCTGATCACCATCGACGAGACCGGGGAGCAGATCGTGAAAACAGCGGCCGACCAAATCGCGGTGATCGGCACGCTCACCTCCGGAGCGACCGCGAGCATCCACATCCGCGAGGCGGTGGCCGGCGGTACCGGGTTCCTGTGGGAAATCAACGGCACCGACGGAACGCTCCAAGTCACCGCCGACGCCGCGCAGCCCCAAATATTTCCCCTGACCGTCGCCGGAGCAAGGGGAGGTAACGAGCCGGCCGAGCTACCAGCCCCAGCGGCATCAACGCAGAAATGGCCCGCGCTCACCCGCCTCGAAGGAACGCCCGCCTACAACGTCGGGCGCGCCTACGCGGCGTTCGCGGCAGACATCGACAACAGGACTCACACCGTGCCGGACTTCGCCGACGCCGTCCGCCGCCACGAGGTCATCGCCGCCATCGAGAGGTCCGCGGCATCAGGGGAACGCGTCAAGGCATAGTCCCGCTCATAGGTCAAGCTTCGGCGAGACCCCGATCAGCCAGCCGGGCCTGGACGACGTCGAGGGATTCCCGATGTTCTCAGAAGCAGCAGCGACGCCGCCGTGACCCAAAGAGCCGTAATACAGCAGCGTGCCGTGGCTCACGGCGGCCGGCGGTGATGGTGGCGGCCAGTCCTGGTCTACTTCCGGCACGAGCATCGCGAGTGGCGACGCTGTCGCCAAGCGCGGGAAGCGGCCCGCCCGAGGACCAGCGCCGGGTGAGCAGCTGAGTTTGGGAGATGATGTGCTGATGCGAACGGTCACGCTCATAGAGGCCCCGACGAGTGCCGGCGCTTATGCGCCCGGCCAAGAAGACGGTCCACGCGCGTTGCTCGACGCGGGCTTGCTCGAGGGCCTGGAAGCGGTGGGCGTCACGGTGCGCACGGGCGGGCAGGCGACCCCATTTCGATGGCGGCCGGACCCCGGGAGCCCTCCGGCAGCGAACGCCGGCGCGGTCATCGATCGTGCCAGCCAAGTCGCCTCGTTGGTCCGATCAGCTCCAGCCGGGGATACGATTCTGGTCCTCGGAGGAGATTGCACCGTTGGTGTCGGCACCGTGGCCGGGCTGCTGGACCGCAGCGAGCGGCTGGGCCTCGTCTACGTCGATCGGCACGCTGATCTCAACGTGCCCGGCAGCACGGTCGACGGCGCCCTGGACTGGATGGGGGTGGCGCACATGCTCGACATCGACGGCACCGTCGACGGACTCGCCGCGCTCGCCGGTCAGCGTCCGATGCTGAGCGCCGGGCAGATCAGCTTCCTCGGGCTCGGCCCGCACACGGACTTTGAGGCTGAGGTGATCGCCGACCGCCGGCTGCCCGTGGTCGACGTGCGAAGCACCGTCTCTGATCCGGTGCGCAGCGCCCGAACCGCCCTCTCTCCGCTCGCCGCCTGTGACAGTCTGGCCGTCCACTTCGACGTCGACCTTGTCGACTTCCTCGACGCACCGCTGGCGGAGAACACGGATCGTGGGGCCGCCCCATCGCTGACGGCATGCGGCGAGATACTGAGCGCGCTGTTCGAAGACGAACGTGCCCGTGCGCTCACGGTGACCGAGTTCAACCCGCACCACGGGTCCCAGGACGGGGACACCGCCCAGCGCCTCGTGCCCGTCCTGATCAAGGTCCTCGGCGAATCCGAATAGCGCCGTCAGCTCAAGCAGCTGATTGAGGCTTAGGGACGGCCCGACACCTGCATCGCTGGCTCTGCGGGTCTTGGGCGCTGGTCCATCCGCCGTGGAGGCGGAGCTGGTCGCCACGATGTCCATCGATCACGGAATGGATCGGCGCCATCGCCCTGGGTCACTGGTCGTGCTGGCGGGCCGCTACCCAAGGCCCGCACGATCGGTTTCAGGCCACGGCCAGCAGGTCCACCCGCTGGGCGACGAGCACATCCCGCAGCGCCACCGGCGGGTGTCCGGTGAGGCGCTCGAAGGCGGGGTCGATGACGTCGAAGTACCCCTGGCGGACGGCCCGCCCGAACGCGGTGATGCTTCGTGCGACCGCCATGGGGGTGCCGATGCCGAGGAGGACCGAGTTGAGCATCCCGTCGCCGAGCTGAACGACGGCCACCGGCTGTCCGCTCAGATCGGAGTAGAGCTCGGCAAGATCCCCCGGCGACAGGGACTGGGGACCAGTGATCTCGTAGGTCTTGCCGGCGTGGCCGAGGGTGGTGAGGGTGACGGCGGCCGCCTCGGCGCAGTCGTGGCGCGAGACCGGGACGATCCGCCCATCGCCGCCATTCGTGATCAGCCGCCGGTTGATGACCGCCGTCGCGGCGGGCGGAAGCTGCAGCTCGGCAAAGCTTCCGAACCGCAGCACTGTCCATCCCAGCCCGCTGCGCTGGAGCATGTCTTCGGTCCGGCCCGGCTCCCGGGCGATCGCCCCGGTCGGATTGCCGGCGACGGGGTTGACGATGGAGGTGAACACCACGTGGCCGATCCCGGCCGCCACCGCGGCGTCGATGGCGGCGCCGTGCTGGCGGAGCCGGCGACCAATGGCATCGGTGCTGACCAGGAGCATCCGGCGGCCGCCGGCGAAGGCGTCGCGCAGCGAAGCCGGGTCGTCGAAGTCGCCGTAGCGGACGTCCGCCCCGCGAGCCCGAAACTCGCGCAGGGCCTGCGGATGGCGCGAAACAAGGATGAGCTCCTCCGGGGCCAAACGCCCCAGCAGTTGCTCCGCGACGAGGCGGCCAAGGTGGCCCGCCGCTCCTGTGACGATGACGCTCATAGAATCTCCCGTCGGCTGAACGCGTCCTTCCTCACAGAGCACGGTACGGAGCCGGGGAGCCCAGCAGAACCGACCCGAAGAGACGGGGTCTACCGTACTCGAAGCCAGCCAGGCTGAAGGCGTCTGCGCCGTTAACTAAGACAGACCTCCCCGGAGGCCCGCCACCGCCGGGTGCCTCCCCAACGAAAGGATGCGCCGGGTGCCCTTCGCCAGGAACGGAACAGTCAGGCTCCACTGGGACAGCTTTGGGGAGGGACCGGCCGTGCTGCTCGTCGCGGGGCAGGGAATGACGGTGGACGGGTGGTGGTCGACGATCCCCACTCTGGCCCCGTGGTTCCGCGTGATCGCCTTCGACAACCGCGACACCGGTGGCAGCAGTCGCCTGGCCTGGCCCTACTCGGTGGGACAAATGGCTAACGACGCCGTTGCCGTCCTGGACGCCGCCGGGGAGCAACGGGCCCACGTCTACGGCATCTCGCTCGGGAGCCTGGTGGCGCAGGAGGTGGCCCTCCGGCATCCGGATCGGGTCGAGGCGCTCGTCCTCGGCGCCAGTTCCGCCGGCGGCTTCGCCGCGTACAAGCCGCCGCTCTCCTCGTACGCCCAGACGTTCCTCGTCCGCGCCGGGACGATGGGCCCGGAGGAGGCGGAGTGGGCGGCCGTTCCCTACACGTATGCCAAGAAGACGCGCCGCTTCCACCCGGATCGCATCGCCGACGACATTGCCCACCGGTTGAACTCGCCTCCGGAACCCCTCGCCTACATGCACCAGGCGGCGGCGGTGGCGACGCACGACGCCTACGAGCGGCTCAACCAGGTGGCCGCCCCAACGCTCGTCGTCCACGGGGAGGACGATGTCTTCGTGCCGCCCGCCAATGCACTGGTGCTGGCCGAGAAGGTCCCGGGGGCCCAGCTGCGACTGTGGCCGGACGCCGCGCACATGTACAACATCGACGAGCCACGGGCCGATCAGGAAGTCGCCCAGTTCCTGCTGCGCCACTCCGCCGTCAAGCCTCAGCGCCACCTGGCCGCGGCCTGACAGTCGAGGCGGCAGTACCGCCGCGTCTAGCCTTCAGGGTCAAACCAGTGTTACGGAGGAACAATGCCGCTGCAAGGCGAATACGAGCCGAGCTCGTCTGAATGGGTCCGCGACCAGGTTGAGGAGTACGAGAGCTCCGGCGGAACCACCGGGACGACGCTCAGGGGTGTTCCGGTGGTGGTGATCACCTCGGTCGGCGCCAGCTCCGGGAAGCTGCGCAAGAACCCCGTCATGAGGATCGAACACGACGGCGTGTATGCGGCGGTCGCCTCCAAGGGCGGCGCTCCTGAGCACCCGGCCTGGTACCGCAACCTTGTCGAGCATCCGCTGGTGGAGCTTCAGGACGAGGGAGCCAAGGGCGACTACACCGCGCGGCAGGCCTCCGGGGAGGAGCACGCGGCGTGGTGGACGCGGGCTGTGGCGGTCTGGCCGGACTACGACGAATACCAGACGAAGACCGACAGGGAGATCCCGGTTTTCCTGCTGGAACCGGCGGACTGATCCCCCGGACCCGCGGGTCAGGGGGTCGAACCGGACGGAGAGTCCGGCTTGCGCCCGTCTGGGGGTTGCTCGGTGCGAGTCGCGGCCTGCTCGCTGGATACGACCTCGCGCTCGATGACGGCCTGCTCCCTCAGCGCTGCCGCGTGCTCGCGCTCCTGTTCTTCGGCCACACGCGCCAGTCTGTCCTGCTCGCGTTGAGCCGCGGTTCCCTCGCGGTCGTCGGCGGTCCGCTCGCGGCTATCGGCTCGTGCCTCGCGCTCGTCGGCGACCTGCTCGCGCTCGTCCGCCAGGCGAGCGCGCCGCTCTGCTATCCACTCACGCTTGTCCAGCGACCCCTGACGCTGTCGCTGGGCCTCCTCGTACTGCCGCAGCCGCCGTTCACGCTCCTGTTCGAGCGCCGTTTTGTCGGACTTGAGCTGGACCGCCCAGCGGGTGATGTCTGCACTTCGCCGCTCAATCTCCTCGCGCTGGGCAGCATCCCGATCCTCCATCCAGCCGGCGCGCAACCGGGCCAGCGCCGCGCGATCAACCTCGAGCTCCGCCAACTTGCCCTCGAGCACGGCGAACCGGCGTTCAAAGTCAGCCATCTCACCCTGACCATGCCCGGTCCAGAAGTCGGCAGATCGCTCGTGCCGCTTCGCCGCATCCTCATGTACCCGCTGCGCCTGGGCGTGACGTGGTTCTCCGTCGTGCATCGCTTGCGACGTCCTCTCGGCTGCTGGACTCGACGCATGCCACAGCGTAGCGGTTGCCGGCGGCGGCTCAGCCCGGACTCCGTCCGTCCATCGATACGTCTCCGGGGCATGCCACCGCCGAGGCATCGCCGGCCGCGGTCTGCGTCGAGCGAGGCGATAACGGGGAGGACGTAGAGCCATGTTGCGTGTTCTGGGGCTTGTCGTCTCGATTGGGCTGGCGGACTCGATGAACCCCAGCACGATCGCTCCGGCGCTGTACCTGGCGGCCGGGGAGGCACCGCTGCGCGAGCTGATCAAGTTCACGCTCGGGGTCGTCGCGGTCTACCTCCTCGGTGGTGCCCTGATCGTTCTCGGACCGGGGGAGGCGATCCTCGCGCTCGTGCCCCACCCGGACGCGACGACGCGCTACATCCTGGAGCTGGTGGCGGGCGCCGCCATGCTCGCCGCCGCGGCGTACCTGTGGTTCCGCCGCGAGCGGCTGGGCCGGCGGCACCGGTCCGGCAGCCCCAAGCAGGGACGATCGAGTGCGCTCTTGGGCGTGACGATCAGCGTCGTCGAGTTTCCGACGGCGTTTCCGTACTTCGCGGCGATCGCGGCCATCGTCGGCTCCGGATTGGGGCTGTGGCATCAACTGATCCTGCTGGCCATCTACAACGCGTGCTTCGCTGCGCCGCTGGTGCTCATCATCGTCACGGTCGCCATCGCCGGAGACCAGGCGACGCGGATCCTCGGCCGCGCCCGCGAGTTCCTGAGCCGGCATTGGCCGATTCTCCTCGCCGGGCTGGCGCTCGTCGCCGGCCTGTTCGTCACGCTGCTGGGGATCACCGGCTTGATCAGCGGCGGACACGGGACGGTGGCTCGCCTCTCCAAGCGGCTGCGACACGTCATCTCGCGCTGAGGGCGGGCGGTTCTGGACGGCGCGGCTGCGGGTAACCATCTGCCAAGCCGGTAACCGACGAGGGAGGATGTCAGCGTGGCGGCCCAGCAGACAGCGAATCAGCGGCATGCCGCCCGGACTCAGGCGCGGCGACACGCCGAGCAGGCAGGGCGGCGGGCGGCTGAGCGGCGCGAGACGCAGGACGGCGTGGCGAAGATTGTGGCGGACCGCGCGGCCGAGTGGACGCTGGACGGCCCGGACTACCAGTTCATGGAGCGGCAGAAGTACCTGTGGAACTCCCTGACGGACTTCTGGTTCCGGATGGAGATGGAGGGGTGGGAGAAGCTGCCGGATCCGCCGGCGTTGCTGATCGGCATCCATTCGGGAGCACCGTTCGTGTGGGATGCGTGGACCGTCGGGGCGCAGTGGTGGCGGCGCTTCGGCGACACGCGCCCCCTGCACGGCACGGCGCACGACGCGCTGATGGCGCTGCCCGGAGTTGGCGCCTACTTCCGCCGGATGGGTGTGCTTCCCGCGCACTCGGACAGCATCTCAGCCGCGCTGGCGGCCGGCCACGATGTGGCGCTGTGGCCGGGCGGCGAGCGGGATTCGCTGCGGCCGTGGACTCAGCGCGACGAGGCGGTCCTGGCCGGCCGGAAGGGGTTTGTCAGGCTGGCGATCCGCAGTGCCGTCCCCATCGTGCCGATCGCCACCGTCGGCGGACCGGATTCGATGCCGGTCCTGGCCCGAGGTCGGCGGCTGGCCAAGCTGCTGGCTCTCGACCGGATCGCCCGGCTGAAGATGTTCCCCGTCGCTCTGCAGGCCCCGTGGGGGATCTCCCCGGCGCTGCTCCCGGAGCTGCCGATGCCGACGAAGATCCGGACGGCGTTCCAGGACCCGGTCGAGCTCGACGGCGACCCGGCGCGCGCCGACGACGAGAACTACGTGACTGAGAAGTATCAGGAGGTATGCGCCAGCATCCAGGGCGGCATGGACGCGCTGGCGCGGCGCCGCCGGTTGCCGCTGTTCGGCTGACCGGCGCGTCGCGCCGGGGCGCGGATCAGTTGTAGGCGCTGAGCACGAGGTGACCGGTGGCGCTGTGGTCGGTCTTGACCGTGACCGTCGCCGGCATCTGGTTGCCGACGGTGTGCGTCAGCAGCTGATGGCCCGCCGGGGTCAGCGTGAACATGAGATAGCCGAGCTGACCCACACCGAGCGTCTGCGTGCGCGCCTGGGCGATCGTCGTACCGTGTGCGACGACCTTTGTGGTGGCCTGGCAGGCCGATGTGCTGACGCACTGGGCCAGGATCCCGCCCACCCAGCCGTTGGAGACGAAGTCGCTCGTGCCGACCAGGCGCAGCGACGACGACGGGCTCAGGCTCCGGCTCGGAGTCGGCCCGGTGGCGGAGAACGCCGTCAGCGTGACCTGCCGGCTGGTGGTCAGGCCGGATGCGCTGCGGACGGCGATCTTCACGGATTCCTCATGGCGATACGCGTTCCAGAGCTGCGTGCGCTGGGCCGAGGTCAGGCTGAAGTAGGCGAGGCCGCCGCCGACGGGAATCCGCTCCTTGCCGGTGGTGGTCAGCGCCGTCCGGCCGAGAGAGATCGTGGCGGTCACGCCGGTGCACGCGGTCGTGCTGAAGCATCCGACCGGCACGCCGCCGAAGCCCTTGCGCGGGATGAACACGCTCTGGCCGAAGATCGCCAGGTGCGCCGGAGTCGCGACAGCCGCCGACGTCCCCAGTTGCTGGCCGGCGGGACCCAGGGCGGTGACGGCGTAGTACGGGTACGCGCTGGGGCTGGCGACCGGCATCCGCGCTCTCACGCCGACCGGCGCACCAACGGGTGCGAGCGCGGCGGCGTTCTGTCCTGCCAGCACCTGCCAGGAGGTGACCCCGGTGGCGTACAGCCAGCTCGGCATGAGGTCCGTGGCACCGTTGGCCGCCGGAGTGACACGCAGCGAGGGCATGGCTGCCGGGGTCGGCGTGGTGTAGACCCCGGAGCCGGTGCCGGCGGCGGCCGTCGAGGCATCGAGGTAGTCGCCGTCGATGTTGATGGTGACGCCCCCGTAGCGCTCGTTGTGGGCGCCGTCGTACTGGTGCATGCGCTGGTGGGCCGCCCAGGCCGAGGCCGGAACGTTGGAGTCGGAGGTCGTCTTGGAGTTGTTCCAGTTGGCGATCCAGATGTCATCCGGCTCGGAGTAGCCGGTGCCGTAGTTGTTGACGAGATCGACGATGCCGGAGTTGTCGCTGCTGTAGACCCCGGACCGGTAGCCGCCGGCGTGCAGCTGCTGAGTCCATCCCTGGATGAACGCGAGCACCCCGGCCGTATTCGTGCTCGTGCGCGAGTAGGCCTCCATGTCGAGATACAGGGGGTTGCCGGCGCCGAGGCCGATTGCCTGCGCGTCGGCCATGGCGTCGCTGGCGGCGGAGGCCCCCTCGCCGCCGGCGGAGGAAGCAGAGATCCCGGCGCAGCCACATGAGTTGGAGGGAGCCTGGAGCCCGACGTAGATGGGAATGAGGTGCCATCCGGCCGCGGACTGCTGGCTCACCCAGGTGGCGCTCAGGTTCGGCTGCGAGCAGGCCATGTTGGCTCCGCCGATGTAGACGCCGAGCGCTCGGTACGGGGACGACCCCCAGGCGGCCATCGAGTTGGAGCTGGGCGTGCTGCAGGCATCAAACCCGGAACCGGTGTAGACCTGCCCCGGCGCCGACACCGAGCTGGCGTGGGCCGTGGCGTAGGCATGCACCAGCGCGTCGGCGTGAGCGACCGACGAGGGGCGCGCGGTGGTCGCAGACGCCCGTGCCGCCTGGCTCAGCGATCGGATGCCGAGGGCGTGCTGGATGATCGCCGGCCGGCGATTCCAGGTCGCCGTGACGGCCACGCCGTGGGCGTGGTTGACGACCTGCGCAGCCGTCCCTCCGCCGCCGGTCGTCCCCGGCGCCGGAACCGGGAGTGGTTGCGGCGGCGAGCCGGCGGATCCGCGAAGCTGCTGGACGAGGATGGCCTCGGTGCGCCCCGCGGCGGTTGCCGGACATTGCTGCCGCCCGCTGGGCTGGCCCAGGTAGACCGCGTGGCGGTCGAATCGCACGCAGGCCGCGCTCCGGGCCTGGAGCCGGTAGACCGGCCAGCTCGCGGGGACCGTGAGCTGATAGCCGTGATAGCTGACGACCTTGGTCTGGGCGGCGGCGGCCGCCTGCGAAGGAAGGCTCCAGGCCACGAGCGCGAGACCGCACACGATGGCCAGCGCCAGCCGATGGCGGCGGTGAGAGTTCATTGGCATCGAGAAGCGAGCGGTTGGACGTGTGGACGGACGGGAAGTCACTGCGCTGACAGGCACATCACGGGCAACGCCCGGTCCAGGTCTCGGCGCCCTGCAAAGCGCGCCCCTCCGGTGAAGCGGGCGCTCCGCGACGATTGCTGGATCTCAGGGTCGCGACCCTGACTACAACATCCGTTGCCAACAAAGGTTGCGCTCGCGCACGAGAGATTATCGGCCGAGCCCCTGAGAACGTGAACGCCGGCGCCCACCGGCACCGGACGGCCGGCGGCCGGCCGGTGCCGCTGACCTGCCCATCCATGGTCCAGCCAAGCCGCCGAACACCGCGCTCGGGACCGTGGGAGCATCTCGTCTCTCGTAGGCTCCTGGCCGATGAAGTCGTTTGCCTCCGACAACTACGCCGGTGCCCACCCGGAGGTCCTGGCGGCGATCGCCGAGGCCAACACCGGCCATGCGATCTCCTACGGCGCCGACCCCTGGACGGCGCGTGCGGAGGCGGCCCTGCGCGAGCACTTCGGTGCCCAGGTCCAGTCGCTCCTCGTCTTCAACGGGTCCGGAGCCAACGTGCTCGCGCTGCGCTGCGCGTGCCGGCCGTGGGAGGCGGTGATCTGCGCCGAGAGCGCGCACGTCAACGTCGATGAGGGGGGCGCGCCCGAGCGGATCGCCGGCGTCAAGCTGCTCCCCGTGCGGACAGATGACGGCAAGCTGACGCCGGGCGATGTTCGCGCGCACGTCTCGCGCATCGGCGATGAGCATGCCGTTCAGCCCCGGGTGGTGTCGATCACCCAGAGCACGGAGCTCGGCACCCGGTACAGCCCGGAGGAGACGGCGGCCGTGGCCGCGGCCGCGCACGAGCTGGGACTGCTGCTGCACGTCGATGGGGCGCGGCTGGCCAATGCGGCGGCCGGCCTCGGTACGGGGCTGGCGGCGATCACCGCCGACGCCGGGGCCGACATCCTGAGCCTCGGCGGCACCAAGAACGGAATGGCGCTCGGCGAGGCCGTCGTCTTCGTCAATCCGGGATTGGCCGAGGGCGCGCGCTACCTGCGCAAGCAGACGCTCCAGCTGGCCTCGAAGGGCCGCTTCCTCGCCGCGCAGTTCGTGGCGATGTTCGAGGACGATCTGTGGCTGCGCAACGCCCGCCATGCCAACGAGATGGCCGGGCGCCTGGCCGCCCATCTGTCTCCCGTCCCCGCTGTGACGATCACGCAGGCAGTCGAGGCCAACGGCGTGTTCGCCGTCCTCCCGGCGTCGGCGGCCGAGAAGGTCCGGGCCACCTGGCCGTTCTACACGTGGAACGAGAGCACGGGCGAGGTGCGGCTGATGTGCTCGTGGGACACCACGAGCGATGACGTGGACGCCTTCGCCCACGCCATTGCCGACGCCTGCGCCGGGACGGCGGCGTAGCGGACGGCTCAACGCCGCAGGAGGCGGGGGTGCCGGCAAACGAAACCGGCGACTGCACGGCGCGAAGCTGGGCCGGTCACCACGGCTGACCCGGCGGCTCCGGTGGCCCGAACCGGCCGGTGCACCGGATCCCGGCATGCGCGGTATGACAAATCTCTTGCCGGCCGGGCGATCTGGCACCAGGTGCACGTATCGCCGGGATCTGCGCCAGATCGCCGGGGGCGATCCGGATTTGGCGCGCTATGCAGGTCGCTCCCGCCGGAATGGCCCGGCGCCGCGCCGGCGGTCCGTCCGCGCGCGCCGGCCGCCCCCCCCGGCGCCGCGCCGGCCGTCCCCGTCTTCGGTCCCTGGGGTTCGTCTCAGGGCGACCGTCGTAACCCGCGCGGTCCCCACGCGGACCGCCCGACCCGGACGTACGTTTGCTGACGTGGTCAGGGGGTAGGCGTCCGAACGTTCGTTGTGGTGGCCAGCGAGGCTGCCCGGCTGCCCGGTTGCCAGTGATCTCGACCGCTCTCATCAGCACGCGCCACCAATACTGGTCGCTGGCCGACGTGTATGGGCCGATCGCAATCGGCGTGTGCCTGATCATCCTGCTGCTGGTGGTGTGGGCGGTGCTGCGCTACCGGCGGCGGCCGGAGGCGGCAAGGTGGCAGGAGAACAACCCGTTGGAGGCTGGCTACGCGGTCGTGCTGACGCTGGTCGCCGCCTTCCTGCTGTACCTCACCTTCTCGTATGAGCACCGGGTCGACACCGTGGCCAACCGGCAGAAGCCGAGCCTGACGATCGATGTCACCGCCGGCCGGTGGGAGTGGCAGTTCACCTATCCCCGGTATGGGATCGTCGAGCACAGCGGCACGGTGGGGGACGAGCCGCTGGTGGTGCCCACCAACCAGCCGATTCGCTTCAACACGACCTCGATCGACGTGATCCACGGGTTCTGGATCCCCGAGATCGAGTTCAAGCATGACCTGTTCCCGGGCAAGGTCCAGAGTCAGGTGCTGACGTTCCCCCGGACGGGCACGTTTGGCGGGCAGTGCTCGGCGTTCTGCGGCCTGCGCCATCCGGAGATGGTGTTCCACGTCGTGGCGATGACCCGCGCGGGCTTTGCCGCCTGGATTGCATCCAACACGGGGGGGCGAGCGTCATGACCATCGAGGACGCCCCACTGGTCGGCGATCGCCGTCGCTCGGCCGGGTGGGTCGGCGCGGCCATCAGCACCGACCATAAGCGCATCGGGCTGAACCTGGGGCTGTGCTCGCTCGTGTTCTTCCTCGCCGGGGGCGTCATGGCGCTGTTCATCCGCGCCCAGATCTCCCAGCCCAACAATCACATCGTCTCCGATCAGGCCTACTCGGAGCTGTTCACGATGCACGGCTCCACCATGATCTACCTGTTCGTGACGCCGATGGCCATCGCGCTGGCGATCTATCTGGTGCCGCTGCAGATCGGAGCGGACGAGATCGCGGGCGGCCGGACGACGCTCGCCGGCTTCTGGATCTGGCTGCTGGGTGGGCTGACGATGGAGGCCAGCTGGCTGGCGAACGACGGCGCCGGGCGCGACGGGTGGTTCTCCTATACGCCGCTGTCAGAGTCCCAGTACACCCCGGGCGTCGGCCAGGACCTGTGGACACTGGGCGTGATTCTCGCCGTGACCGGAACGACGATCATGGCGGCGACCGTGGTGTGGACGATCGCGCGCCGCCGGGCGCCCGGCATGGCGCTGCTGCGGATGCCCGTGTTCACCTGGACGGCGCTCGTGTCGGTGCTGATGGTGGTCGGCTCGTTCCCCGTGCTGATCGCCGCGATGATCCTGCTGTACCTGGACCGTACGGCCGGCACCCACTTCTTTGTCGGCTTCACCGGGTCGATCGACTATCAGGATCTCTTCTGGTTCTACGGGCACCCGGTGGTGTACGTCATGTTCTTTCCGTACCTGGGGGCGGCCGCCGAAGCGATCGCCGCGGCCGCGCACAAGCGCTGGTTCGGTTACAAGGCCTTCGTGGCCTCGATGCTCGCCTTCTCGGCGCTGTCGATGAGCGTGTGGGCGCACCACATGTACACAACCGGCGGCTCGGTGAACGAGGCCTTCGCGTTCACCTCGACGCTGCTGCTGATCCCGGCCGGAGTCGAGTACTTCGACGTGCTTGGGACGCTGATCGGCGGCTCGATCGTGCTGCGGACGTCGATGCTCTTCGGGCTGGCGTTCTTCCTCCAGTTCCTGATCGGCGGGGTGAGCGGCATCTGGATCGCATCACCGGTGCTCGACTACTCCAACCACGACACCTACTTCATCATCGGCCACTTCCACTACACGCTGTTCGCCGGAAGCATCTTCGGCTTCTTCGCCGGCGTCTACCACTGGTTTCCGAAGGTCACGGGCGCGATGCTGCGCGAGCGGCTGGGCAAGCTCCAGCTGGTGGTCATGGTCATCGGCACGAACATGACGTTCTTTCCCATGTTCATCCTGGGGCAGGAGGGAATGGTGCGGCGGATCTCGCGCTATCCGGAGCATCCCGGCTGGGGGACGCTGAACCTGATCGAGTCGATCGGCGCCGGCATCATCGCGATCGGGGTTCTCATCTTCCTGGTCAACGCGTGGATCTCGCTCCGCGACCGGGTTCCAGCCGGGGCCGATCCCTGGGAGGGGCAGACGCTCGAGTGGTGGACGAGCTCGCCGCCGCCGGTGCTCAACTTCCCTGAGCCGCTGCCCCCCATCACCTCCTACGCGCCGCTGCAGGATCTGCGCGAGCAGGCCCGGGAGCGGGAACGCGAGCGGGTGACGACATGAGGGGTGGAGCCATCCCGCTGCTCGCCTGGGCGCTGCTGCTGTCCGTGCTGTATGCGATCAACGTGGTCTGGACGGGAAAGGGACTGGATGCGGCGATGGCCGGATTCGCTGTGGCGGCGACGATCGTCACCGCCCTGGCGCTCGCCGTGCGACGTCCGCGCGAGGCGCTCCGCTCGGGGCCACCCCCGCCCTCCGAGGAACCCAAGGCGATTCCGACGGCCAGCTACGGCTCCGTGCTGCTGGCGGTGGGAGTCGCGGCCACCGTGTTCGGCCTCTCCTTTGCGCACTTCGTCGTCTACTTCGGCGGCGGACTGATCCTCGTCTCGCTGGGGCTCATCGCCCGCGAGGGGTACCTGCAGCGGCGTGCGCTGAGACGATGGCGTGAGGAGCGTCAACCCTGATGGTCCCCAGCCTTCCGGCGCTGCTGTGGCGCGACTGGCAGACGGCGTGGAGCGTGGACGTCCTCGCCACCCTCGTCGCCTGTGCCTACCTCATCGGCGTACGCCGCGTCGCCCGCTGGCCGGCGTGGCGGACGGCCGGGTTCCTCGGCGGCGTCGCCTGCATCGTGTTCGCGCTCCAGTCCGGGGTCGGCGCGTTCGACGACCGGCTGCTGTCGGTGCACATGGTTCAGCACCTGCTGCTGCTCGAGGTGGGGCCGCTGCTGCTGCTGGCCGGGCGCCCGGCGATGCTGATCGTGCGCAGCGCTCCCCGCGCCGGCCGGCCGGCGATCGCACGCCGGCTGCAGGCGATCGCACCGCTGACGCGCCCGCTCGTCTGCCTGGCGGTCTTCTACGCCGTCGTGCTTGGCACCCACATTCCGGCCTTCTACGACGCGACGCTGGGCGACAACGCCCTGCACGAGTTCGAGCACGCGCTGTATCTGACCGCCGGCCTGTTCATGTGGTGGCCGATGGTCGATGGCGATCCGGTGGCCGCGCACCGGCTCAACGGCCTCGGGCGCTTGGCGTACGTCATCGCGGCGATGCTGCCGATGACGTTCATCGGCGCCTACCTGTACCGCGACGTCACGCTCCTGTACCCGGCATATGCCGCGCCGGCGCGCGCGCTGGGCGTCTCCGCCATCGCCGATGAGCACCTGGCCGGCTCGGTCATGTGGGTCGTCGGCAGCTTTCTGATGGCCATGGCCGGGCTGTGGCAGGTGATGGTCGCGCTCGTCGCCGAGGAGCGGCGGATGCAGGTCCGCGAGCGTGCGGCGGCGAGCGCGGCGGCCACCGGCGAGCGGATGGGGGGGCGGTGACCGCGCCCGTCACCAGGCTGTTCATGCGGTGGCTGACACGCCGGGCGCGGGCCCCGCGCTGGGTCCGGATGACGCTCGCGCTCGTCCTCGGTTCGATGGCGCTGATCTCGATCGCCACACCAGGTTCCTCAGGCGCCGGCGGCAGCCCTCGCCACCGCGGCCAGAACCCGCCGGCCACGCTTCCCACAGTCAGCGCCTCACCCGGGCCGCTGAGGTCCGCGGGTGGGCCGCCGACGACGTTGTCCAACGCCCCACTCAAGTCTCCGGAGCCGCAGTCACCGGGCGCACCCACCACGAGCTTCCCGACGTCGCCGCAGCTCGTGAGCCAGGGCCAGTCGCTGTATGAGAACGGGTGCGCCTCGTGCCACGGAGCGCTGCTGCAGGGAATCTCCGGGAACGCGCCGTCGCTGATCGGGGTCGGCGCCGGCCCGGTCGATTTCTACCTCTCGACCGGGCGCATGCCGCTAGACAACCCCCGCGACGAGCCGGAGCGCAACCCGCCGCGATACAGCCGCATGGAGATGGACGCGCTGATCGCGTTCATCACCAAGGTCGGTGGGGGACCACCGGCCCCTGCCGCGGATCCCCGGCAGGGGGACCTGGCGGTGGGCCTCCACGTGTTCAGCGATCACTGCGCGGGATGCCATCAGGCCGTCGCACGCGGTGGGCTGGTGCTCGGCGCCGTCGTGCCGAGTCTGCAGCAGCCGACGGCGCTGCAGGTCGCCGAGGCGGTGCGCATGGGGCCGTATCTGATGCCGCACTTCGATGCCAAGCAGATCAACCAGTACCAGTTGGACTCGCTCGCCCGGTACGTGCTCTGGACTCGCCACCCCGCCAACCCCGGCGGGTGGGGGCTGGACAACATCGGACCCATTCCGGAAGGCGCAGCCGCCTGGTTCATCGGGCTCCTGGCCCTGGTCATCGTCTCCCGGCTGATCGGCGAGCGCCTGGAGACGGAGTGAAGGAGACACCATGAGTGAGACCCCGGCCGGTCCCGGGCCCGCGAAGGGCATCGGCAGAGTGATCGCCCTGCTGGTCGCCGCCTGGACGGCCTGGCGCGCGGCACGCGGCCGTCATGCTCCACCACCTCCATCACCACCGGCGCCGCCCCGTGTCGATGGCACATTCACCCCGGAGGACGATCCATCCCAGCGCGTTCTGCCCGCCAACCGCACGTTTGAGACTGTGGTGGCGGTGCTGCTCGTCCTCGCCGCCGGCAGCGCGCTGGCGTTCATCGCCTTCTACGTGATCCTGCAGACCCAGACCCAGCTGTTGGGGCTGGCGATGGGCTGCGCTCTGTTCTTCCTGGCCGTCGCCGCGATCGTTGCGGGCAAGCTCGTCGTCCCTCAGGAGATCTCTGTGGAGGAGCGCGACCAGTTGCTGAGGGAGGAGGAGGAGGTGGAGGTCGTGGAGATCATCGAGGCCGGCGGCGAGGGGATTTCCCGCCGCGGATTGCTGACCGTCACCGGCGGACTGGCGGGAGTGGCGGTGCTGGGCGCCGCCGCCGCGCCGCTGGCCTCGCTGGGGCCGCCGGCCGGTGTCCTGCACCAGTCGCCGTGGAAGCGGGGCATCCGGCTCGTCGACGACGAGGGCAACGTGTACGCAGCGTCGGACATCCAGGTCGGCTCCTTCTACTCGGCGCTCCCGGAGGGCGGTGACGCCGAAAGCCTCAGCGCCGGGCTGCTCGTCATCCGGCTGCCCCGGTCGATGGTCCACCTGCCCGCCGCGCGGCGCGACTGGGCGCCTCAGGGCATCATGGCCTACTCCAAGATCTGCCCCCACGCCGGGTGCGCGATCAACCTGTACCGGTATCCGCTGGACGAGCAGACCGCTCCCTATCCGCCGGCCTTCACCTGCCCCTGCCATTACTCGACGTTCACGCCCGGGGACGGCGGCAAGCTCGTCTTCGGCCCGGCTGGCCGGGCGTTGCCCCAGTTGCCGCTGCTGATCGACGCCGACGGCAACCTGCGCTGCAACGGGCCCTTTGACTCCGACATCGGCCCCTCGTGGTGGGGCGTGCGCCGGGTATGAGACTGATCCGGAGAACGCTGCACCGGCGCTTCGAGCGCGGACTGCGGTACCTGGACCAGCGCCTCGGCGGTGCCCCCGCGTTCAAGTGGCTGTTGCGCTACGTCTTCCCGGACCACTGGTCGTTCCTGCTGGGCGAGATCGCGCTGTACGCGTTCGTCGTCCTGGTCGGCACAGGCGTCTTCCTGACGCTCTTCTACATCCCCTCGCAGAGCCAGGTCATCTATCACGGCAACTACGCCCTGCTGCGCAACCAGGAGATGTCCGAGGCCTACCGGTCGGTGCTCGATCTCACCTTCAACGTTCCCGCCGGCCTGCTCATGCGCCAGGTCCACCACTGGGCGGCCGATGTGTTCATCGCCGCGATCGTCCTGCACCTGTGCCGGATCTTCTTCACCGGCGCCTATCGCAAGCCCCGGGACTTCAACTACTACATCGGTCTGACGATGCTGATGCTGGCCATCCTGGAGGGCTTTGCCGGCTACTCGCTCGTCGATGACCTGCTGTCCGGGATGGGGCTCGCAATCGCGTATGCCGTCGCGCTCTCCATCCCCCTCATCGGCGGGCAGATGACATCGTCGATCTGGGGTGGCCAGTTCCCGGGGACCGCCAGCTTCTTCAGCCGGCTGGAGATCGTGCATGTGTTCGTGATCCCGCTGGCGCTGATGGCTCTGATCGGCGTCCACCTGGCGATGATCATGCGCCAGCACCACTCGCAGTTCCCGGGGCCGGGGCGGCGTGAGCGCAACGTTGTGGGCACTCCGATGTGGCCCGCCTACGCGCTGCGGTCGATCGGCCTGCTGCTGGCGGTCGCCGCCGTGCTCTTCTTCATGGGCGGGCTGATCCAGATCAACCCCATCTGGCAGTGGGGTCCCTACCACCCGTACCTGTCGGAGAACGGCGCCCAGCCGGACTGGTACATCGGCTGGCTGATCGGCGCGCTGCGGCTGATGCCCAATTGGGAGCTCGTGATCGCCGGACGCACCGTCATCCCCAACCCGTTCTTCGGCGGGGCGCTCTTCCCGCTCGTCGTGTTCGGCGTGCTGTACGCGTGGCCGGCGGTCGAGCGCCGCATCACCAAAGACCGCCGCCAGCACGACCTGCTCGACCGGCCGCGTGACCGACCGCTCCGCACGGCGATCGGCGCGGCCTTCTTCAGCTGGGTCCTGATCGTCTTCGCCGTCGGATCCACCGACCGGATCTTCTTCCGCCTGCACGTCCCCTACACCGGCATGATCGACTTCTGGCGGATCGGCGTGTGGGTGCTGCCGATCATCGTCTTCTTCATCACCCGCAGCGCCGCCATCGGGCTGAAACGCTCCGAGGCCCACCCGCTGCGCGGCTGGCAGGGCGTCGTCGTCACCCGTGAGCCGGACGGAGCCATCCGGGTGCTGGAGGAGGCCGAGAACAAGACCCCCGGGGTCGAGCCGCCAGTGGGCACGGCGCCGACGCTCGACTACCCGGAGCAGAAGCCGCCGGAGTAACGAACCGACACTGTCCCCGACGGGCCCTTTGACCAGTTTTCGGCCACCGGCCATGGGTACCGTAGGCACCGTGAGCCGAGGGCGCACGAGAGACGACCTGCCCGCCAACTACAAGTGGATCGTCCTCTCCAACACGACGATCGGCATGCTGCTGGCGACGATCAACTCGTCGATCCTGCTGATCGGCCTGCCGGACATCTTCCGCGGGATCCACATCGATCCGCTGGCGGCCGGCAACACCAACTACCTGCTGTGGATGATCCTCAGCTTCCTGGTCGTGACCGCAGTGCTGGTGGTGAGCCTCGGCCGACTCGGCGACATCGTCGGCCGGGTCAGGACGTACAACCTCGGCTTCGCCGTCTTCACCGTCTTCTCCATCCTGCTGTTCGCCACGCCGCTGGACAAGGGGGCGGGAGCGTTGTGGCTGATCGGCATGCGCGTCGGACAGGGCATCGGCGGCGCCATGCTGTTCGCCAACTCCAGCGCGATCATCACCGACGCCTTTCCGGAGAACCAGCGCGGACTGGCGCTGGGCATCAACGGCGTCGCCGCGATCGCCGGCTCCTTCCTGGGGCTGATCATCGGCGGCCTGCTGGCGCCGGTCAACTGGCGGCTGGTGTTCCTGGTGTCGGTGCCGTTCGGCGTGTTCGGCACCGTGTGGGCGTACCTGAAGCTCCATGACCTGAGCGAGCGGCGCAAGGCGAAGATCGACTGGCTCGGCAACATCACGTTCGCCGTGGGCCTGATCTCGATCATGGTCGGCATCACATACGGCATCCAGCCCTACGGCCATCACGTGATGAGCTGGACGAGCCCGAAGGTGCTCGCCGAGCTGATCGGCGGCGTGGTCGTGGTCGTGATCTTCTGCGTGATCGAGACGCGGGTGGATGAGCCGATGTTCCATCTCCAGCTGTTTCGGATCCGGGCGTTTGCGGCCGGCAACCTCGCGACGCTGCTGTCGGCGATTGGACGCGGCGGCCTGCAGTTCGTCCTGATCATCTGGCTCCAGGGCATCTGGCTGCCCGAGCACGGCTACGACTTCTCCAGCACGCCGCTGTGGGCGGGGATCTACATGCTGCCCCTGATCGCCGGTTTCCTGGTGGCCGGCCCCGTGTCCGGCTTTCTCTCCGACCGCTACGGCGCCCGTCCGTTCGCGACCGGGGGGATGGTGCTCGCCGCCGTCTCCTTCATCCTGCTGGAGGCGCTGCCGGTCGACTTCAATTACCTGTGGTTCGCCCTGATCCTCCTGCTCAACGGGATTGGGATGGGGCTGTTCGCCTCGCCGAACCGCGCCGGGGTGATGAACAGCCTTCCGCCCCGCCAGCGCGGTGCCGGCGCCGGGATGAACGCCACCTTCCAGAACTCGGCGATGGTGCTGTCGATCGGCATCTTCTTCTCACTGCTGATTGTGGGGATGTCCGGCCACCTGCCCGGCGCCCTGGATCACGGGCTGCGTGCCCATGGGGTCCCCGGTCCGGTGGCCGGCAAGCTCGCGCACCTGCCGCCGGTGACGAGCCTCTTCGCCGCGTTTTTGGGGTACAACCCCATCCAGAAGCTCCTTGGCGTCCACCTGCTCCACCATCTTCCCGCCGGCCAGGCGGCGATCGTCACCGGGCGTTCGTTCTTCCCGCGGCTGATGACCGTCCCGTTCTCGTCGGCGCTGAGCGCCGCGTTCACGTTCGCGTTCATCGCCTGTCTGGTGGCGGCGTGGGCGTCGTGGCTGCGGGGCGGCAAGTACCACTATCAGGAGGCGGCGGGCTCGGCCGGCAAAGGGGCGCCGGAACCCGAGGGCGGCCGGGAGGCCGCCGTTCACGAGCCCGCCAACCGACGATGACCGTCGTCGCCGTGTCGGCCGCCTACGGGGCGGCCGGAAGCCACATCGGCCCGGCGTTGGCCGACCGTCTCGGCGTCCGGTTCGTCGACCGGGGCATTGCGCTGGCCGTGGCCGAGCGGCTGGACATCCCGTTCGACGACGCGCTCGCGCACGACCAGGCCAAGGACGCAAGCCTGCTCCAGCGCCTGCTGTCCGGGTTTCTCGGTGCCGACACCGGCGCCCCGGCGCCGCTGCCTCCGGACGTCGTCAGCGCCGAGGACTTCCACCAGGCCTCGCGGGAGGTCCTGCTGGCCCAGGCGGCCACGGGCGAGGGTGTGATCCTCGGCCGCGGCGCCGCCGCCGCCCTGCGTGACGATCCCCGGGTGCTCCGGGTGCGGCTCACCGGGCCGGTCCAGGCGCGGATCGAACAGGCGCTGCGCCTCGGCGCGCCGGACCGGGAGGCGGCCGAGCGCGCGCTCCGGCGCCTCGACCGAGCCCACGCCGAGTACCTGCGCCAGTTCTACGACGTCGACGTCAACGACCCGGGGCTCTATCACCTCACGATCGACGCAACCGCGTTCGCGCCGGAGGTGGTGGTGAATCTCATCGAGATGGCGGTGGCGGCGCTGCCGGGTCGGGGGGGAGAGCGGGCAGCGGCCGGGTTCTGAGGGGGTGGCCGGCCGTCGGCATGTCGGGGCTGGCTCCCCTGGCCCCCTGGGGCTGTTGCACCGGAGTTCAGCGTCAAATCGGGGTTTGGCGCGCTTTGCACGCCGCGCAGGTGGGCGGGTCCGATTTCGCCGCGCGGCCTCGTCGGTCCCTCCTGCGTTGCCAGAAGTTCATCCCGGCGGTGCAACCGCCGACAGGCGTGTCCGAATCCGGACAGCGGTCCTGGTGTCCGCTCTGGGCCGGGTGGCATCCCACTGCTTGACGGGTAGCGGCCTCCTGTGAATCTCTCCTTGCGCGCGCCGCGGGGCGGCGGTGGCTCCGAGCATCTGATCGACCGCATGGTGGCCGACGTCCAGCACGGCCGGTTCGAGCGGTCGCTGTCCGGTGTGACGGCGTTCGCCGCGGTCGTCACCACGGCCGAGATCTACCTCGAGCACTACCGGGCCAGCTTCGGCAACAAGATGATGTGGAGCCCGGTCGTGGTCACGCCCCCGGTCGTGGTGGCGGGGATCGGCGGGGTCTTCTCGCGGCGCTGGGCGAAGCGGTACCTGCCGGTGGCGGCCGCGGTCTACACGGCCAACGGCTTGCTCGGCGAGTACTACCACGCGCGCGGCGTGGCCCGGCGGCCCGGCGGCTTCAGCGACGAGACGGTCGTCTACAACCTGGCCATGGGGCCGCCGATCGTCGCTCCGGGGCTGATGTCGATCGTCGGGATGCTGGGGCTCCTCGCCGCGGTCCTGCGCCGAGAGGGCTGACCGGCGCGATGAGCCGACGCGACGTGCGGCGCCCGGATCACCTGCCCAACCTGCGACCGGGCCGGCAGCCGCCGGAGCCGGACTGGCTGCCCCGCCAGCGGCGGGGCGTGACGCCGCAGATGATCGGCCGTTACCCGGACTACGACGTGTTCGCGGCCGAGGCGAGCTGGGACGAGGAGACGCGGTCGGTGGTCAAGCAGCGGCTGTCCGCGCACGGTCCGCTGCGCTTCTTCACCCACGAGGAGGAGCCGGCGCTGCGCGCGTTCTGTGACGTGACGACGGCACAGGATGCCGAGCCGCGGATTCCGCTCGCCGAGATGGTCGACGCCAAGTTCGCCGACGGCAAGCTCGACGGCTACCGGTACGACGACATGCCGGAGGACGGGGAGACGTGGCGGCGCGTCCTGCGCGGGCTCGACGAGCAGGCGCGCACGGCCGGCGCGGACGGGTTTGCCGCACTGCCCGTGGTCGAGCAGGAGCAGATGATCGAAGCGTTTGCGCACGGCGAGCTCTCCGGCGGTGCCTTCGAGGAGCTCAACGTCACCCGCGCCTGGTCGGTCTGCATGCGCGCGATCCTGTCGGAGTTCTACTCGCACCCGTGGGCATGGAACGAGATCGGCTTCGGCGGCCCGGCGTATCCGCGCGGATACATGCGGCTGGGGCAGGGGGTGGAGGTGCTCGAGCCCTTCGAGCGCCCCGGCGCCACCGACCGCGACCCGGCTCGTGAGACCGGGGACGCGGCGTGAAGCTGACGCGGCTGCTCAAGGGGTCGGTCGGGCCCAGGGCGAACGACTCGCGCTTCCTGCTCGACGTCCACACACGGGCGATTCCCGGTCGCACGCGGATGCGTCACTACAGCGACGGCGAGGAGGTCGATCTGGTGATCGTCGGCGCCGGCGCCGGGGGATCCGTGCTCGCCCAGCGGCTCGCGCGCCGCGGCTGGAAGATCGTGATCCTCGAGGCCGGGCCCTTCTGGGATCCGGACGCCGACTGGGTCTCCGACGAGGCCGGCTCCCACCAGCTGTACTGGACCGAGCCCCGCGTCATCGGCGGCGAGGACCCCATCGAGCTCGGCAAGAACAACAGCGGCCGGGGCGTCGGCGGCTCCATGGTCCACTACGCCGGGTACGCGCCGCGCTTTCATCCCTCGGACTTCGCAACGCGCACCCGCGACGGCGTCGGCGCCGATTGGCCGATCTCCTATGACGCGCTCAAGCCGCACTACGACGAGGTCGAGCGTGAGCTTCCGGTCGCCGGTCAGGACTGGCCGTGGGGAGATCCCCATTCGTATCCGCACTCGCCGCACCCCATCACCGGCGCGGCGGCGCGGATCTGGCAGGGGGCCCGGGAGCTCGACATCGCGATGCGGGTGGGGCCGGTGGCGATCGTCAACGGGACGTTCGGCAACCGTCCGCATTGCATCTACCGCGGCTACTGCCTGCAGGGGTGCAAGGTCAACGCCAAGGGAAGCCCGTACGTCAGCCATCTTCCGGACGCGCTCGAGCACGGGGTGGAGGTGCGAGCGCAGTCGATGGCGGCGGCGGTGGAGATCGATGATCCCAGCGGCCGGGCCACGGGCGTCCGGTACATCTCCGAGGGGTCTGACGAGCACCGGGTGCAGCGGGCGCGGGCCGTCGCCGTGTGCGGCTACTCGATCGAGACCCCACGGCTGCTGCTGCAGTCGACCTCGCGGCGGCATCCGGACGGACTGGGCAACGGCTCAGATCAAGTTGGGCGCTACGTCATGGTCCAGGGCGCGTCGCAGAGCGCCGGACGATTTCCTGAGGAGGTCCGGATGTACAAGGCGCCCCCGCCGGAGGTCTCGTCAGAGCAGTACTACGAGACCGACGAGCGTCGCGGGTTCGCCCGGGGCTTCTCGATCCAAACCGTCTCGCCGCTGCCGATCGGATGGGCCGAGCACGTCCTCGCCGACGGTCACTGGGGGAGGGCGCTGCGCGAGTACATGCGCGACTACAACCACTGGGCCACCGTTGGCGTGCTCAACGAGCTGCTGCCGCACCCGGACAACCGCGTCACCCTCGCCGATGAGAAGGACCGGTGGGGCCTGCCGGTGGCGCGGATGGACTACAACCTGTCTGACAACGACAAGCGCAACATGGCGTACTCGACGCAGGTGATCAAGGACATCCTGCGGGCCGCCGGGGCGCAGGACGTCCTCACCATCCAGCGATTTGCGCATCTGGTCGGAGGCGCGCGCATGGGCACGAGCGCCGACGAGAGCGTGGTGGACGCCGACCACCGGGTCTGGGGGACTCCGAACGTCTACCTGTGCGATGGCAGTGTCTGCCCCACCCAGGGCAGTGCGAACCCGGCGCTCACGATCATGGCGCTGGCGTCGCGCCTGGCCGATCGTCTGTCCACCGGCGCGGCCGTGGGCGGCGCCGCCGACCATAGGAGCGTCGCCGCGTGAGCCCCCCGTCCAGATCTGAAGTCGTCGTCGTCACCGGAGCGTCGGGTGGCGTCGGCCGCGCCGTCGCCCATGCATTCGCCAAGCGCGGGGCCCAGGTCGCCCTGCTCGCGCGCGGCGAGAAGGGCCTCGAGGACTGCCGGCGCGAGGTGGAGGAGCTCGGCGGGCAGGCGCTCGTCGTTCCCACCGACGTCTCCGATCACGAGCAGGTGGAGGCGGCGGCCGACCGGGTGGAGCGAGAGCTGGGGCCGATCGATGTGTGGGTCAATGACGCGATGGCGACGGTGTTCGCGAAGTTCACGGACGTCACGCCGGCGGAATACAAGCGCGCGACCGAGGTCACATACCTGGGCACCGTGTACGGCACGATGTCCGCGCTCAAGCGAATGGTCCCCCGCGACCGCGGCAAGATCGTGCAGGTCGGCTCCGCGCTCTCCTACCGCGGGATCCCCCTCCAAGCCGCCTACTGCGGGGCGAAGTTCGCCATCCGCGGCTTCACCGATTCGATCCGGACCGAGTTGCTGCATGACAAGAGCAGCGTCCAGATCACGATGGTGCAGCTTCCGGGGGTCAACACCACCCAGTTCAACTGGTGTCGCTCCAAGCTGCCGAACCATCCTCAGCCGGTTCCGCCGATCTATCAGCCGGAGATCCCGGCCGAGGCCGTGTACTGGGCGGCCCACCACCGCCGCCGGGAGCTGTGGGTCGGCTACAGCTCCGTGCAGGCCATCGTCGGCACCATGCTCGCTCCCAGCCTCGCCGATCACTACCTCGCCCGCACCGGCTTCGACGGCCAGCAGGTGAAGGACATGCCGGTGCCACCGGACCGGCCGGACAACCTGTTCCACCCCGTCTTGGAGAAGGCGGCGACGCACGGGATCTTCGACGACAAGGCCAAGACGCGCAGCCCGGAGCTGTGGGCGGCCACCCACCGGGGGCTGCTCGCGGGCACGGTGGTGGCGGCGGCGGCTGCGCTCGGCGCCGGGCTGTTCGCCGCGTGCCGGTGAGCGACGCACAGATCACCGACGTGCGGGCGTCGGCGTACCGGATCCCGACCGAGCGGCTCGAATCCGACGGGACGCTCGAATGGGACGCGGTGACCGTCGTCGTCGCCGAGCTGGACGCCGGGGGCCAGACCGGCCTCGGCTACACGTACGGCGACGCGTCGATCGGCTCGCTCGTCACCGGAACCCTGACCAACGCGGTGCGGGGACGGGATGCGCTGGCCGTGCCCGCGGCATGGTGGGCGATGATCGCCGCGGTGCGCAACCTGGGCTGGCCGGGCGTCGCGGCGATGGCGATCTCAGCCGTCGACGTGGCGCTGTGGGACCTCAAGGCCAAGCTCCTCGACGTCTGCGTCGCCGACCTGCTCGGCCGGGCGCACACGGCCGTTCCCGTGTACGGGTCGGGCGGCCTGACCTCGTACACCGAGTCGGAGCTGTGCGCCCAGCTGTCCGGCTGGGTGGCAGACGGGATCCCCCGGGTCAAGATGAAGGTGGGCCGCGACCCGGCCGCCGACGTCCCGCGGGCGCGCGCGGTCCGGGAGGCGATCGGCCCGGCCGCCGAACTGTTCGTGGATGCCAACGGCGCCTACGCGCGCCGGCAGGCGCTCAGGCTGGCCCGCGAGTTCTCGGAGGAGGCGGGCGTCTCCTGGTTCGAGGAGCCGGTGTCCTCGAACGATCTCGACGGCCTGCGGCAGGTCCGCGACGGCGCGCCGTCCGGCATGGACGTGACGGCGGGAGAGTACGGCTTCACGCCGGAGTACTTCCGCCGGATGCTCGACGCGGGCGCCGTCGACGTGCTTCAGGCCGACGTGACGCGCTGCTGCGGCATCACCGGGCTTCTGGCCGCCGGCGACCTGTGCACGGCGTTCGAGATGCCGTTCTCGGCCCACTGCGCCCCCCAGATCCACGCCCACGCGGCGGCGGCGATCGGCCGCCTGCGCCATTGCGAGTACTTCCATACGCACGCCCGCACCGAGGAGATCCTGTTCGACGGGGTCCTGCGTCCGCAGGACGACGGGTGCCTGCACCCGGACCCGGGACGGCCGGGCCTGGGCATCGAGCTCAAGCGTGCCGGCCTCTCGGAGTACGCGGTGTGAGCACGACCGAGCGCGAGGCGCTGGCGAGCGTCGGCAAGCCCCACGTCCTGCGCGAGTACTCCCTGCTGGCCGACGGCGAGCGTGGCGCCGTCGTTGGCCCCCGCGGCGATCTTGCCTGGATGTGCTTTCCGCGCTGGGACTCCGATGCGTGCTTTGCCACGCTGATCGGCGGCCGGGGGACGTACGCGGTGACGCCTCTCTCGCGATATGTGTGGGGCGGGTATTACGAGCAGGGGCTCATCTGGCGCAGTCGCTGGATCACCGACGAGGGCGTCGTCGAGTGCCGCGAGGCGCTCGCGCTCCCGTCGTCGCCGGACCGGGCGATCGTTCTCCGCCGGATCCTTGCGCGCGAAGGACCGGCCCGGGTCAGGGTGGTGCTCGACGTGCGCGGCGGCTTCGGCGAGCAGCAGCCGACGCGGTTGCGCCGAGACGCCGACGGACGTTGGAGCGGGCGGATCGGTGACGCTCGGATGACGTGGGTGGGCGGCGCCGGCGCCGAGCGTCGCCCGGATGGGGCCGGGGGCCGGCCTCTCGTCATGACGCTCGAGCTGGAGGAGGGTGCGTCGCACGATCTGGTTCTCGTGCTCGACGTCTCCGGCGAGGATCCACCGCCGCCGGATCCGGGCCGCGCCTGGAGCGGGACCGAGGCCGGCTGGTCCGAGCGTCTTCCCGACCTGCGCTGCTGCACCGCTGAGCGCGATGCGCGCCACTCCTACGCCGTCCTCAGCGGGCTGACCAGCGCCGGCGGCGGGATGGTCGCCGCTGCGACCATGTCTTTGCCGGAGCGGGCCCGGCAGGGACGCAACTATGACTACCGCTACGTCTGGATCCGTGACCAGTGCTTCACCGGCCAGGCGGTGGCGAAGTCCGGCGCCCACCCTCTGATGGACGACGCTGTGCGCTTCGTCAGCGAGCGGCTGCTCGCCGACGGGGCGCAGATGGTCCCTGCCTACACCGTCACCGGCGGTCGCGTGCCGGACGAGAGGACGCTGAGCCTGCCGGGATATCCCGGTGGCGGCGATGTGGTCGGCAACTGGGTCAACCGGCAGTTCCAGCTCGATGCGTTCGGCGAGGCGCTGCTCCTGTTTGCGGCGGCGGCGGGCCACGATCATCTCGAGGCCGACGGATGGCGCGCCGCCGAGGCGGCGGTCGACGCGATCGAGCGCCGCTGGCGCGAGCCGGACGCCGGCATCTGGGAGCTGGAGCCGGACAGGTGGACCCACAGCCGGCTGATCTGCGCGGCCGGGCTGCGTCAGATCGCCGCCCACCAGTCCAGCGAGCAGGCGGCGCGATGGCTGGCGCTCGCGGACACGATCGTCGCCGACACCGCGGAGCTCGCGCTCCATCCGGCGGGGCGCTGGCAACGCTCACCGACCGACGACCGGCTCGACGCCGCCCTGCTCCTGCCCTCGATCAGGGGTGGGATGCCCGCCGACGATCCACGGACGGTCGCCACGCTGCACGCGGTTCAGCGCGACCTGACACGTGACGGGTACTGCTACCGCTACCGCCCGGACGAGCGCCCGGTGGGGGAGTCGGAGGGCGCGTTCGTCATGTGCGGCTTTCTCCTGTCCCTGGCGTGGGCGCAGCAGGGGGACCTCGTACAGGCGGCGCGCTGGTTCGAGCGCAACCGTGCCGCCTGCGGTACGGCCGGTCTGCTGGCAGAGGAGTTCGACGTGACGCAGCGCCAGATGCGGGGAAATCTGCCGCAGGCCTTCGTTCACGCGCTCCTCCTGCAGTGCGCGTTGACGCAGCCGGAGGGGCAGGCGGAGGACGGCGGTGTCGCGCGCGCTTGAGATGGCGCGCGCCCTGTACGGCGCTGCCTTTCTGCTGGCGCCGTCCCGGGTGCTGGCCAGGCTGGCGCGCTCTCCGCTGGACCGACCGGCGGTGACCGTCGCGCGCGTGCTGGGGGTGCGCTACGTGCTGCAGGCGGCGATCCTGTGGGCGCGGCCGGCGCCCCGCAGGCAGCTGGCCGGCGCCGCCGTGGACGCGGCGCACGCTGCGTCGATGTGCGCCCTGGCCCGGTGGTCCCACCGGTCGGCGCACCGCCGGCTCGCGGCGCGGAACGCTCGCACGGCGGGGCTGCTCGCCGGAGCGGGCGCCGCTCAGGCCGCCGCCGGTTTCCGGCGCTGCTCGGCGGGCATCACGAGTGGGAGGTAAGCGCCCAGCTGCCGCTGGAGTAATGTCGGCGGGGTCTACCGAAAGCATCGGAGGCGTGAGAGGTTGGTGGATGGCATGACCGCACCGCCGCCAAAAGTCAGGGTGGCGGAGGAGCTTCCTGAGATCGTCGAGCACTTGGACGCCGAGGAGCAAGAGACGGCTCGACGACAGCTGGTGGCCGATCTGCTCGTGGTCAAGCCGGGGAGCTGGACGCCGGTGATTCCCAGCAATGACGCCGGTCATCTGGGGTTGCTCGTACTCGACGGCTTGCTGACCCGTGACGTCGTGCTGGAGCGGCCGCTGGCGACAGAGCTGGTCGGCCGCGGCGATCTGCTCAAGCCGTCGGACCGCGACGGCCAGGATGCGCCGATTCCGTTCGGCGTCGTGTGGACCGCGCTCGAGCCGACCCGGGTCGCCGTCCTCGATCCCTCATTCACCCGCGTGCTCGGCCAGTGGCCCGCGGCCGTCGAAGCGGTGCTGCGCGGCGCGAGCAACCGGGTGTACTCCCTGGCGATCACGATGGCGGTGTCGAACCTGCGCCGCGTCGACGCGCGCCTGCTCGTGCTCCTCTGGTACCTGGCCGACCGCTGGGGACGGGTGACGCCGGACGGCATCGTGCTGCGGCTGAGGCTGACGCACGAGACGCTGGCCCGTTTGGTGGGGGCACAGCGCCCGTCGGTGACGACGGCGCTCAGTCAGCTGGAGGAGGAGGGCCGGTTGCGACGGACGCCGGACCGCGGATGGCTGCTGCGCGGCGACCCGCCGGACATCATGGCGCGCCGAAGGGACAGCATCATCGAGTGACGCGCCGGCCCGGTGCGCGGGGCGGGCCACCCACCGGCACCGGGCCGCAACGTGTCAGCTGGCTCTCAGGCGCTCGTCCGGGAGCGGCCGGAGCGGCTCCTCGCGCTCGAGGCGGAGCTGCCGTTGGAGCGCGACGAGCGCGACGCGCCGGAACCGGACGTCCCGCTGGTGGAGCGGGACCGGCTGCCCGTGGAGCGCGACGCGGTCCGCGATCCCGATGACCCCCCGGATGCGGTGCGAGAACGGCTGGCGGTCCCGCTCGTGCTCCGACTCGCGGACGAGCTCGCCCGGGAACCGCTCGCCGTCCGCCGGCGTGGGCTGGCGCGCTGGTCACGCGGGATCTCGGCCCGGATCACGTCCTTGACCAGACGCGGCAGCTCGGACGAGAGGTATTTCGCCATGCGCTCCTCTTCCCGGCGTATGCGCTTGGCCAGCTGTGCGGTCTCGCGATCGCCGACCTCGGTTGCGAAGGTCTCGATGCGCGTGTACAGCGCGATCTCGACCTGCTCCTCGCGCAGCTCCTCCTGCGCGTTGCGCATGTGAGTCTCGGCCTGGTCGGTCACCATCGCGCGGGCCGCCCCCACCTGTCCCTTGAACGCCGCGACCGTCTTGCCCGCGGCCTCGCCGACGACGGCGGGGACACCGGGGAGCGCCGGTCCCACGCTTGCCTGCCCACCGAGCTGCTTGATCCGGCGCGCCACCGCGCGCTTGTGCTCCCGCGTCTCCTTCAGATGCTGTTGCAGACGCTTCTTGTACGGCGCCTTCTGCGTGAGCGTGATGTGCGCGGGCAGGTCTGCCTCAAGCTCCGCCTCCTTGGTGTATGCCTCGTTGAGCCACTGCACCAGCTTGACGTCGCGTTCGTTGAAATCCTTGGCCATCTACGCTCCTTTGCGTTCGGTCCGGTCGGCAAGTGGTGAGCCCGCAGCGCAGCCGTGGGCGTGGCCCCAGGCGAGCCCTTCATCTGCTTTTCCCCGCTTGCCGGGACAGTGAAACTCTCGCGTACCACATCGCGGGCTTGAACTGATTACAGCGCAACAGAGGGGGCAATGACTCACACGATGCTCCAGGAGCGTGCGCGATGAGGCTCGGATACTTCCTCTCCAGCGAGGAGTGGGGGCCCGCGGAGCTGGTCAGCCAGGCGCGATTGGCACGCGAAGCGGGCTTCGACCGCCTGTGGATCTCCGATCACTACCACCCGTGGAACGACGAGCAGGGCCACAGCCCGTTCGTGTGGTCGACGATCGCGGCGATTGCCGCGGCGGTTCCCGGGATGACCGTGACGACCGCGGTGACGTGCCCGACGGTGCGGCTCCATCCGGCGGTGGTCGCGCACGCCGCCGCGACGAGCGCCATCCTGCTGGAGGGCCGGTTCTCCCTGGGGGTGGGCAGTGGAGAAGCGCTCAACGAGCACATCCTCGGCGACCGCTGGCCGGACGCCGACGAGCGACTGGAGATGCTCGAGGAGGCAATCGCCGTCATTCGCCGCCTGTGGACCGGGGGCATGCAGGACCACCGCGGTCGCCATTACCGCGTCAGCAATGCGCGGATCTACGATCTGCCGGCGTCGTCTCCGCCGATTCTCGTCTCCGGCTTCGGCCCCAAAGCGGTTGACCTGGCCGCGCGGGTCGGCGACGGCTTCGTCACCGTCCAGCCTGACGCCGAGGGGGTCGCGCGGTTCCGGCGCGGCGGCGGCGCCGGAAAGCTGGTCCAGGGCGGGACGAAGGTCTGCTGGGGCGAGAGCGAGGAACAGGCCCGCCGCACCGCGCACCGGCTGTGGCCCAACGAGGCCCTCGCGGGCGAGCTGCCGCAGATCCTGCCGACGCCGAGGCACTTCGAGCAGGCGGCCGAGCTGGTGACCGAGGACATGGTCGCCGACGCCGTCGTCTGCGGACCGGATCTCGATCGTCATCTCGAACACATCACCGAGTACGAGCAGGCGGGGTTCGACGAGCTCTACGTCAACCAGATCGGACCGGACCAGGACGGGTTCTTCGCCGCGTATCGCGACGGCGTCGTGCCTCGGTTCGCCGGCTGAGAGGAGCGGTGATGCGAGTTGTGGTGGTGGGGGCGACGGGCAACGTCGGCACGAGTGTCGTTCGCTCACTTGCCGCGGACTCCGCGGTGGACGAGATTCTCGCCATCGCCCGCCGCGCGCCGCAGCGACCCCTGGAGCGTGCCCGCTTCGTCGCCGCCGACATCCGCACCAGCGACCTGGCGCCGCTGTTTCGCGGCGCGGACGCCGTCATCCATCTCGCCTGGCTCATTCAGCCGGGGCGCGACGAGTCGGTGACGCGGGCCGTCAACGTGGACGGCAGCCGACGCGTGTTCGAAGCCGTCGCCTCGTCCGGTGCCCCGTCGCTGGTGTACGCGTCCTCCGTCGGCGCCTACTCGCCCGGGCCCAAGGATCGACTCGTGGATGAATCGTGGCCCACCGGCGGCATTCCCACCTCGTTCTATTCGCGTCACAAAGCGCAGGTGGAGCATGATCTCGATCGGTTCGAGCAGGAGCATCCCGACGTGCGGGTCGTCCGGCTGCGGCCCGGTCTCATCTTCAAACGCGAGGCCGCAACCGAGATCCGGCGCCTGTTCATCGGTCCGCTGCTTCCGGGCGCGATCCTGCGATCGGGCCTCGCTCCCATCTCACCGGCCGTTCCCGGGTTGCGCTTTCAGGCGGTGCACTCCGACGACGTCGGCGATGCCTACAGAGCGGCAGTCCTCTCCGGCAGATCAGGAGCATTCAACATCGCCGCCGAGCCGGTTATCGGCGCGACGGAGCTCGCCGAGATGCTCGATGCGCGCCCGGTTCCGGTCGCCCCGCGCATCATGCGGGCGGCCGCGGCCGTGACGTTCGCACTCCATCTCCAGCCGGCCGAGCCGGGCTGGGTGGACATGGCCCTCGGCGTGCCGCTGATGAGCACCGACCGGGCCCGGCGCGAACTCGGCTGGCGGCCGCGGACCTCGGCCACCGGTGCGATTCGTGAACTGGTGGCGGGCCTGCGCGAGGGCGCGGGTGGAGACACATGGCCGCTCGCGCGGTCGACGAGTGGTCGGCTGCGCATCCGCGAGTTCCTCACCGGCCTGGGACAGCGCCAATGATGTGACGCCGGCCTCCGTCGACACCGCACAGGCCGTGGCGGTCTGGTTGAGCTGCTGGTGAAGGGGAAGCCTATGAATGTCCGACCAGACCGACGATGAAGGAGGCAGGGGAGTGGCCGAACACGACACCGGCAACGCGATGCTGCGCGACCGCCCGGCGGCCGAGCTGCTCAAGCAGCTGTCCGAACAGACCGCCACGCTCGTTCGTCAGGAGCTCGAGCTCGCCAAGGTCGAGCTGACGGCGAAGGGCAGAGAGGCGGGAGTCGGCGCCGGGATGTTCGGCGCCGCGGGAATGCTCGGCCTGTATGCCGTGGGCGCGCTGACCGCCGCGGCGATCCTCGCGCTGAGCCTGGCGATGACGGGATGGTTGGCGGCGCTGATCGTGGCTGCCGTCTACGGGGCGATCGCCGGCGGGCTCGCCCTCAACGGGAAGGGACGGGTGTCACGCGGGGTGCCACCCACCCCGGAGCAGACCATCCAGACGGTCAAAGAGGACGTGCAGTACACGCGGAAGCGGGCGAAGGAGGGCCGGCGATGAGCGACGGGACGAGAGAGGCAGCCACCCCGGACGACGCGGGCGAGGCCAAGACGCCTGAGCGGATCCGCGCAGAGATCGAGCACACGCGCGAGCAGCTGGGCGAGACCGTCGAGGCGCTCGCGGAGAAGACCGACGTGAAGGCCCAGGCGCGTGAGCGCATCGAGACGGTGAAGGAGGCGGTCGCGGAGGCCACGCCGGAGTCGGTCGGCGCCGGCGTGCAGCAGATCAGCGCGACGATGCGGACGCGGCCGCTCCCGTTCGCCGCGGCCGGTGCGTTCGCCGCGGGGATATTCGTCGGATGGCTGCTCGGCCGCCGGTGAACGCCGATGCCGCGCGCCCCGGCCGAGAGCCGCTCACCATCACCTGATACCCGGGGGGCGCCGGAGCAGCCGGCCGACCTGCCCCGGCCGGCGATGCGCGGGGTCCTCAAGCGCACCCTGCGTGAGTTCAACACCGACCATCTGACCGACCTGGCGGCCGCGCTCACGTACTACGGCGTGCTCGCGATCTTCCCCATGCTGATCGTGATCGTGTCGCTGCTGGGCCTCCTCGGCCACTCGGTCACCCAGCCGCTGATCAACAACCTGAACACCGTGGCGCCCGGCACGGCAAAGACAATCTTCACGAACGCGATCGACAACATCGAATCGCACCAGGGAGCCTCGGGAGTGGCATTCGTCGTCGGGCTCATCGCCGCGCTCTGGTCGGCGTCCGGCTACATCGCCGCGTTCATGCGCGCCTCCAACATCGTGTGGGACGTGGAAGAGGGGCGGCCGGTATGGAAGACCTACCCCCTGCGCCTGGCCGTCACCGTGATCACCGTGATCCTGCTGACACTCAGCGCCGCCGCTGTGGTGTTGACCGGCTCGCTTGCCGGCAAGCTCGGCAACGTCATCGGCGTGGGGTCCACGGCGGTCCAGGTGTGGGACATCGCGAAGTGGCCGGTGATGGCCCTGGTCGTCGTCGTGATCCTCGCGATTCTGTACTGGGCCGGCCCCAACGTCCGGCAGCCCGGATTTCGCTGGGTCAGTCCCGGCAGCATCGCCGCCGTCGTGCTGTGGATGATCGTCTCCGCGCTCTTCGCCGTCTACGTCGCCAGCTTCTCCTCGTACAACAAGACATACGGGGCGCTGGCGTCGGTGGTCGTGTTCCTGGTGTGGCTCTGGCTCACCAACCTCGTCATCCTGTTCGGCGCCGAGCTCAACGCCGAGCTCGAACGCGGACGTCAGATCGAGGGCGGACATCCCCCGGACGCGGAGCCATATCTGCCGCTCCGCGACGAGCCCAAGTGACAACCGCTCAACAACGAGATCGAGAGGTGACCAGCGATGGGTAAGGTCGCGTTCCTGCCGTTCAGCCTCGGCAGCGGCCTGGTGGCCGGGGTGATCGCCAAGAAGCTGTTCGCTGTGATGTGGGGGTGGGTCGATGACCAGGAGCCGCCGAAGCCGGAGCACCGCAATGTTCCCATCGGCAAGCTGCTGCTGGCGGTGGCGCTCGAGGGCATGGTGTTCTCGCTCACGCGAGGACTGGTCGATCACGGGTCGCGGCGGGCCTTCGAGCGGCTGACGGGGTCCTGGCCGGGGGACGCGGAGCCGGAGCGGGAGTAGCCCGGGCCGGCTGGGCTCGGCCCGGTTGGGTTCGGCCCGG
>DASZMK010000048.1:0-2511 GCA_035551855.1 Solirubrobacteraceae bacterium | reverse complement strand
GTGGCAGCGACGCCGCCGAGTATAAGGAAGCCAGCCGCTACGGCACCTAACATTCCAGGTCGCGCGCCCGCATCGTCTAGCGGTCAGGACACCACCCTTTCAAGGTGGTAACCGGGGTTCGACTCCCCGTGCGGGTAGCGCCGATTTGATCTCAAATCCGTACGTATGAACAGGTGCGTCTCGCTGGTTTCGGGAAATAGCAAGGGCGAGGCCGCTCAAGCGGCTGGGGGGCGTTGCTGGCGGCGGACGACAAGCGCGGCGACTCCCGCCAGCACTGCGAGTGCAACCGGGATGACCCACAACGGGAAATTTCCTGAGCTCGATGGTGGTGGCTTCGTGAGCTCGTCATGGCTGACGCTCACCGACGCGGGCTGGCGGCGCGCCGCTCTGATCGTTGCCCGTGACACGAGGGGGTTGTGGCCTCCAGGCGACGTGCCCGATGAGATTGCCACATAGCTCGATCCGCCCCCACCTCCACCGCCGAGGTCGCCACAACCCGCGTCGCCGCCCCCGCCACCGAAGTAGCCCGCACCGCCACCGCCACCGCCGTTGTACGCAAACCCGCACCGGAAGATCGAGGCGGCGCCTTCGGCCTCGGTCTTGTAACCGGCGCCGCCACTCCCGCCCTCGCCCGGCCCGCCGTCGGCTCCGACGTATGGGAGATCCGACACCGGCCCGCGGCCGCCTGGGGCGGTGCATGACGCACCCAGCCCACTCGGACCGTCGGCTGCACCGGCCTTACCAGGCGCGCAGGGCGTCGCACTCGTGCCGGCGGCACCGCCGTCGGACCCGGCATACCCGGCGGCGCCCCCACCACCTGCGGCGACGAGAAGGCGCGGGTCGTCCGCGCTGCCGAGCGCACCACAGCCGGCGGCCGTTTCGGGACAGGTGCGGACATCCGACTCACCGCCGCCGTGGCCGCCCGGATCACCGGCCTCAAACGCGCCGGCCAACCCGCGATCGCCACCGCCCACATTCACGTAGAGGTAGAGCTTCCCGCCACCTGTCACGGCGACGGTGGCGGTGACCATGGCGCCGTCTCCACCGCCGACCCCGTTGACGGTTTGCCCCGTGGCGCCGATGGCGGTCACGATCACGCTGGTCACCCCAGCCGGGACGGTGTAATCGTGCTCCCCCGCGATGGAGAACGACGTGGAGGCCCTGACGATGGCAGTGGCCCCCGTGGTGACCTGGGATCCCCCACAGAAAACAAGGGCGATCACGGTGCCCCCGGCCGCGCGCAGGGTCGCTCCCCTCATGCTCACGTCTTCGTCTTCCCCCTCCCTTCTTGCTGCGCCGGGATGGCATCGCAGTCGGGTCCGCGATCGTAATCCCGCCGTGGTGACTATGGCGACCGTTGCCAGCGTTGTCCGTATCCCTGAATTGCTCGCGGCTGTAGCCGCCGGATGCAGACGACCGGAGTGAAAGGTGAGCCGCGTGGGTTATGGGCGACGGTATCCAGAACTGTGCGTCGAAGTCGATAACTCGTGCGGTGATCGTCGACGCGTATACGGTGCGGCACACCAGTGCTCACAGGCGATGAAGTCACCGCTGCCCCGGCCATCAAGAGGCCCAGCTTGCTGAAGCCTGCGGTCGAATTGGCCCTGGGCTGGGCACGCGCGGTGCACTTCTCGACCGGTCAGCGGGAGAGCAGGTTGCTGACGCTCACTCTCTCTCTGAGATCATCCCTCGACTCGCCCGCGACCCCACGGTGTTGGTCTTGTACTGCGGGACCGGCCGATGTATGGGCGGACGATTTCCCTTTCGAGGGCGACGTTGGCGCAGTGGCGGGCTTTCTTCGCGCGACCGCCGTGCTCGGAGAGCAGCGGCCGTTCGGCTACTACCGGATCACCCGCCTGTCAGACGGGCGGGCAATCGGGGGGATCGGCTCCAAGGGCCAGCCAGATGGCGGCTGCGTCGAGATCGGCTACAGCTCTCCAAGCCAGATAGTCGCGTGCGATGTTGACGATGGACAGTCCCTCCTCGGCGGCGATGCGTCCTCGCAGGCTGGTCCACGCCATCTCCGCGTCGTCGGGGCCGATCGAGCTGACCAGCCATCGCGCCACGAGGACCGTCGCGAACCACGAGACCTGCTGCCGACCGTCGAGGTACGCCTGAGTCGGTGCCGTCCCCACCCACCCCGACGCACCCATGCGCGCGTCCACGGTTCGTGCGCACTCCTCGGCACGCCGGCCAAGGGCCAGGCCGAGGTCGCTGCGCGCTTGGATCAGCGGCAGGTCCGGCTGCGGAGTGGTTGAGATGTCACCGTTCCTTGATCGCAATCCGGTAGACGGCCTCCACTGGCGTGCGTGATGCCAGGTTAGGGCAGATCCGCGAGCCCGTTGTCCCCGCGCGATCGCAGCTTTACACGGTCCTGCAAGGGACGAGCCGGCGCTCAGACACAGTTGCCGGCCTGGTTCGACCACTCCAGCTGCACGGTGTACTGCCCGAGCTTCTTCGTCTTCCAGGCGCAGATGTCGCCGATCTCGCCGTTGGCGTCGTCGTACCAAC
>DASZMK010000047.1:0-2280 GCA_035551855.1 Solirubrobacteraceae bacterium | reverse complement strand
TCGGCGAGGTCGAAGGCGGCGGCGATCCGCGGGGTCAGGCGGCCGCTGTCGGCCAGCTGGGACACCTCCTGAAGGTCGGCGGGGTCGAGTCGAACGAACACCGGAATGGTGCCGGGGTGGTCGAACTGCACGATCGATGCCAGGCGGGTCTTCCCGTGGCCAAGCGCGGCTGTTGTGGCTAGCGCGCCGCGGCCGACGGTGTCGAAGACGGCATCGACCCCGCCTGGTGCGACTGAGCGGATCTGCTCGGCGAGGGGTTGCTGGTAGGTGACCGGGTGCGCGCCGAGCGAGGCAAGGTATTCGGCGTTGGTTTGAGCGCCACTGCCGATCACGGTCGCGCCGCGGCGAGCGCGATCTGCACGGCCAGCGATCCCACTCCGCCGGCCGCGCCGTGGATCAGGAGGATGTCGCCGTCGCTCACGTGCAGAGCGTGCACGACAGCGCGATAGGCGGTCAGCCCGGCGAGCGGCAGCGCCGCTGCCTGCTCCCAACTCAACGCGGCCGGCTTAGCGGCGAGCGTGCGCACGTCGGCGGCGACCAGCTCGGCGTAGCCACCGTGACGATGCTCCACGTCGCTGCGGATGTAGCCGATCACCTCGTCGCCGACAGTGAACTCCGGCGCTCCGAGGCCGGCCTGCTCGACGACGCCGGCGATGTCCCAGCCGGGGATCACCGGGAAGTAGGTGGGAACTGACGCGGCCGCGCCGGCGCGCAATTTGAGATCGGCGGGGTTGACGGCGGCGCCCTTGATCCGGACCAGCACCGAGTCGACGTGAACGGTCGGGTCGGGCAGTTCGACCAGTTCGAGTACCTCCGGCCCGCCGTAGGAGCGATAAATGACAGCTTTCATGGTTGCACCCCAGGGAATGGATAGAGGTTGTCCCGTAGTTCGTAGAACTTTGTAGATGGCGGTCCTCCGGCCTCGTCCGGTCCTGCGTGAACGAGACGCTTGGCGAGTTGCCCGGCGCTGGCGGCGAGAACTCGTCGCGCCGGCGACGCCCCGAAGCCGAAGCCGAAGCCGACAGGCGTTCGTGGCTCAGCGCCGTGCCACCGCCAGCGCCGCGCGGACCTTGGCAGCAGAGGGCGGGAGCGGCCGGCTGGGTCCTGTACTGGTCGTCCTTGGTCACTGCGTAGGGCGAGCAGAAGACCGGAGTGCCCACTTGTGAGCGCCAGCTTTCGGTGAGCGGTCCCATGTCCACGGAGTCGTACCCGAGCAGCGAGAGCAACTCGGAGGCTTGCTTCTTTGCGCCCGGATCGTTGCCGGCGATCGGCAGCGCGGTGCGGTCAGCCGCGTCCACGGGCCGCGACAGAGCCCTCAGGTGTGCGTAGTGGATGTTGTGAACGCCTTCACGACGTGCGCCCCGTCCAGGTGCCGCTGGAGTAGTTCGCTATCAGTGAGCTCCTTCCCGTCGAGCTCCGGGATAGCCCCGTCACGCGGGGTCCAGTAGTTACCGGTATCGATCACCGTCTTGCCGACGAGGGGCTCCCGCGGCACCGTCCCAATCGCGCCGACGGGGATCGTCACGACGACCCAGTCCCCGGCGGCTGCCGCCTGCGCGGGAGTGGCTGCACGGGCCTGCGGACCCAGTTCGTCCACGACGTCGGAAAGCGTCTGCGGCGCGCGCGAGTTGCTGAGCATGACGTCCAGGCCGGCGTCGACCGCCAGGCGGGCGAGCGTGCCACCGATGTTTCCACTGCCGATCAGTCCGAGTGTCGCCATGTCTGGGATAACCTCCTGATTTGAGTGCCGTTTGGGTGCCGATCTGTGCGATTACCTCTCTTCGATCCCGGAAGCGGGGGCCATGCGATCAGCTGGTGGAATACGTGAAGAACCCGGTCCCGCCGGGAGGCTGTTGCTTGCTCAATCCGAACTTCCGCTGCGGGCCTTGGACAGCGCCGCGCGCCTAGCCTCCTTGGCGACCCGTTGGGTCCAACGGGCCCCGCTCCGTTCGGCGAGCCGGGCCTAGCTCCGGTTCGGCAGCTCCCCCTTTAGCCCACGGTGCGGGCTACGAGTACGGGGCCGCGGAGTGATCAGAACGCGTAGGGGATGTCGTGGATGACCTCCTGGTGGCGGATCTTCCATGCGCCATCGGTGCGCCGGAGGTTGAAGCGGTAGTACCCGGACTCGATGGGCGTGACGGTGCCCTGGGCGCCGAAGGTGCCGGCCGGCCACCCAGCCTCGGGCTTCGCGGCTCCGACGACGTTGAAGGTGATGAACTGGGTTTCGATGCTGGCCTGCTCGCCGTCGACGGTGACCAGGTGGTCGTAGGTGGTGTGGTG
>DASZMK010000046.1:0-16843 GCA_035551855.1 Solirubrobacteraceae bacterium | reverse complement strand
AGGATAAGGCTCGCCTCGAGTTGGCAGATCATCACCGAAGCGGGTCGGTGGCCGGGCGTGCACACGCGCCCTCAGCGCTTCGGCGCCATCGCCATCTGCCTCAACCGCCGCGAGCTCGGCCACCTGCACGGCGACCGCAGTGCGGACCTGCCTCTCGAGCGCGCCCTTCGGGATCGGCTCGTCAGTTCCGGCGCCGCGCAGGAGCACCGCTGGCGGCCCAACTCCGGCTGGGTGACGATCCCGCTCGACCGCGAGCGAGACGTCTTTGAGGTCATCGCTCTGCTGCGAATCAACTATGAGCGAGCCCGCGCCGCCGCCATGCGCCGGCCGGGCGCTTTGCGGAGGCTGACCAGGCCACAACCTCAGCACGCTGTAGAGGCGCAGCGCTGAGACGTCCCCTGCAGCGGTCGACCGGCGGCGTGTCCTACACGTTGGGAGCGCTGCCGGTCTGGCGGAGGCTCAGGTGGTTGCCATCCGGATCCACAAGGGTCGCGAAGGTCCCGCCGGGCTGGGAGGCGGGCGGGCCGAGGAACCAGACGGCGCGCTCGGTCAGCAGCCGTGTCCGAGCACCTCAGAATCCTCAGGCAGGCGTCGATCGTGACCTTCATGGAGACGGGCGGCCGGAGGACCTACGAACTCACGCCCCGACCCCTGGGCGAGGTGGCAGCGTGGTCCGCCAGGTGGCAGACTCGAGACCGCACCTGAGGTCATGGGCCCGACCTTCCTGATCACTGCGTTCGTCATCGTCGCCACGCCCGGCACGGGCGCGCTGTTGACGATCTCCGCGGGGCTGGCCCGCGGAGCCCGCGCCGGCCTGGTCGCGGCCGCGGGCTGCACGCTCGGTATCGTCCCGCATCTGGCGGCCGCCGTCACCGGGACGGCCGCGCTCCTGCGGGCCAGTGGCGTCGCATTCGAGGCCGTCAAGCTCATTGGGATCGCATATCTGCTGTACATGGCGTGGGCCACCTGGAGAGACCACACGCCACTGGTCGCCGAGAACGAACGGGACCCGAAGTCAACGAGCCGCGTGGTCCTCTCGGCGATCCTGGCCAACCTCCTCAACCCCAAGCTGACCATCTTCTTCTTCGCGTTCCTGCCCCAGTTCGTCCCCGGCCACTCGAGTCACCAGCTCACAACGATGCTCACATTGAGCGCCGTGTTCATGGTGATGACGTTCGTCGTGTTCGCCCTCTACGCTGCGCTCGCCGCCGCCGTCCGCCGACAAGTCCTCGACCACCCGCGGATCGTCCAGACGATCCGCAGGACATCTGCGGTGGTGTTCCTCGGCTTTGGCGCAAAGCTCGCTAGCGCCGCGCGCTGATTCCCCTTATCCCACCTGTGCGTCTGTGGTTGGCCAGCCGGTCGCCGTCAACGGGCGGCCGTGGTCGCGCGTGTCGTCAGCCGTACCCAAGGATTGCCACCGGCGTTCCCGTGCTGAAATGCTCGGAGGTGTCACATCCGGGGATGCTGCCTTGTCAGGTTGGGTGCAGGCAGTCCTCGACCAATCACGTTTGAGCTCGTCGAGGTCATCGACTGACGAGCGAAAGGAAATCACCAGCCATGAGCATCTACAGCACGCCGCTTAGCGGCACGTACGCCGCCGACCCGGTCCACTCGAACTTCGGGTTCGCGATCAAGTTCATGGGCAGCTCCACCTTCAAAGGAACCCTGGACAAGGTCACAGCCAAGCTCGACGCCGCGCCGCACGGGGTGACGCTGACCGGCGCCGCCGAGATCCAGTCGATCTCGATCCGCACCCCAGAGCAGTTCCGCGCCCACGTGCTCAGTGACGAGTTCTTTGCCGCCGAGGCCTACCCGCAGATCATGTTCACCTCTGATGATGTGTCGCTTGGGGTCGACGGCACAGCCACGATCGAGGGCAAGCTCACAATCAAGGACACCACTCAGCCGGTGACCGCGCACGGCACCTGGGGGCCCACGACGACCGACCCGCTCGGGAAGACCCGCGCGCATCTCGCACTGGAGGCGACCATCAACCGACGCGACTACGGGATCAACTGGAACGCACCGCTGCCAAACGGCGGCAGTGTGCTCGCCGACGATGTCGTGATCACCGTCGAGCTCCCGCTCGTCGCCACCGAGTAGCGCATGAGAATCCTCGGCATATCAGGAAGCGTCCGCCGCGGATCTCACAACCTCACACTGCTGCGGGCGGCAGAGGCCCATTTGCCTCCCACCGCAGAGCTCGAGGCATGGCGCGGCATTGCCGATCTACCGGCCTACGACGAGAACCTTGACGCGGCCGGAACGCCGGTCGCGGTCGCGGCGCTGCGGCTGGCGATCTCCCGGGCGGATGCGGTGATCATCGCGACCCCTGAATACAACAGCTCCATTCCAGGGGCGCTCAAGAACGCGCTTGACTGGGCCTCGCGCCCCTGGCCCGAGAACAGCCTGCGCGGCAAGGCCGTCGGTGTGATCGGTGCCAGCACCGGCCTGTTCGGCGCCGTCTGGGCCCAGGCCGAGCTGCGAAAGGTCCTCACAACAATCGGTGCCAACGTCATCGACCGAGAGCTGGCCGTTGGCCAAGCACAGGACGCCTTCGACGAACACGGCCGGCTCGAGGACCCACACCTCCGCCACCGCCTTGCGGAGATCGTCGCGGCGTTGCTCGAGCAGGCAACGACGTCACCACAGGCGTCGGCCGGCCCGACCGGCTCACTACGCTCGAGCCCGAGAGACGACTGGTTGCCGCGGGTCACGAGGTTCATGGCATGACGCGGTGCGAGTCAAAGCAGGCGATGCTGTCCAAGCTGGGGGCTGTGCCGGTGGTCGCGGACGCGCTTGATTCCGATCAGGTCGCGGAGGCCGTGGCGCGGGCGAGGCCGGAGGTGGTCGTTCATCAGCTGACCGCGATCCGGGCGATTGACCTGCGTCACTTCGATCGCGACTTCGCGCTGACGAACCGTCTGCGAACCGAGGCGGCTGACCACCTGCTCTCCGCCGGACAGGCGGTGGGGGTGCGGCGGTTCGTGGCACAGGGGGTAGGGGCCTATGGCGCATACCTGCGCACCGGCGGGCCGGTGAAGAGCGAGGAGGACCCGCTTGACCTGACGCCCGCGCCGAGATGCGCCAGACCCAGGCTGCCATCCGTTACCTCGAGGAGGCGGTCCTCGGGGCGGAGTGGATGGAGGGGATCGTGCTGCGCTACGGCGTCTTCTACGGACCGGGCACATCGCTGGCGCCAGGCGAGGAGCAGTTCGAGCTCGTCCGCAGGCGCAAGTTCCCGCTTGGTCGGCGACGGCAGCGGCGTGTGGTCTTTCGTCCACGTGGCGGACGCAGCGGAGGCGACGGTGGCGGCGGTGGAGCGCGGCACGCCTGGCGTGGACCATCGCTTCATGTGAGCGTGGACCATCGGCTTCATGTGAGTGTGGCATTTCGTTGAGCCGTGATCGTGGGGGTGATCTGTCCCGGTGCCGTACCGGAATGGGCCCCCTCGTGTGAGTCGCGGCGGCGGAGGAGCGCGTAGCCGACGAGGCCTCCGAGGCTTGGGATCCAGAACGCAATCGCGTGGTAGACGACGACCGCCGCGACGGCGCAGGTGGCGGGAGCGCCGTAAGCGATCAACATGCCGGCCAGGCCTCCCTCCAGCACGCCGAAGCCGCCCGGAACGGGGAGCATGTTGGCGATGTAGCCGATGACGTAGCCGAGGATGAGCGCGTCCACCGGAATGGGATGGCCGGTCGCCGCGAACAGCGCGCCGAGGGCGGCGATGTCGAAGCCGAGGTAGCCCACGGCGCCGAGCATCCGCCAGCTGGGGGCGACGAGTGAATGGCGGGCGGCCTGGATGCCAGCGCAGACGTCGAGCAGCCACCGCGGCCAGCGTCGGTGCGGCGCGCGACGCACGACGACCGGCAGGGCGAGCGTGACCCATGTCGATCCCGCTGCAAGGGCAATCGGGGCGCCGGCGAGTATCAACGTATCGTGTCCGCCGAACGCATCGGTGGACAGCATCACGCCGCCGACGACGAGAGCGGCGACGTTCATCCCGCTGGTCAAAAAGAACAGGGAACTGGAGCTCTCGACGATGCACCGAGTCGACATCCCGGCCTGGCGCAAAAGCCAGCCGCCAATTGCGAGAGCTCCGAGGCCGCCGGTGGGTAGCAGTGCGCCGGACGCCTCCTCTGTCCAGGCGAGCTGGCGGGCGAGACCGGCGGGCACAGCCGCGAAGAACAGACGGAAGATCACTACGTAGGCAGCGCACGAAGCTACCTCGAGGACGACGGCTGCACCGATCCAGGCGAGGCTCATACGCGATATCTGGTGGGCGACTCCGCGCAACGGCGGCACGGCCAAAAGCAGGGTGACGGTTGCGGTGGCGAGCACGACCGCACCGATGACCCGCCGCCCCAGCCGGCCTGAGCCGCGCGCCTCAGCGGACCGCCCAACCCCCGCGCGCTCAGCGCGCGAGGCCGGGCAGACGCCTCGACGGACAACGCGAGCGGCGGGCAAAGCCTGGTGGCGCTGACCGTCGACGTTGGTGTTGGTGGGCGGTGGTGGCATCCCCCGGGCCGTAGTGTTGATTGCTCAGTCGTCTTACACAGCGCTTCAACGGCAAGCACTCGCACTTGTATGACGCTTCAAAGATCCTGAACGTGACGACCTCAGGACTTCTCAGCGATGCTCGCGCGCCTCCGGCCGGGAGCCGCACCACCCGGCGGGTCAAGGCGGACCGGCAAGGCGGGGCAGACAGGAGAACCTTCCGCGGGGAAGGATCCGACCGGCTCCACGTCACGACGAATCCTGCGGTCGGCGTCGCGGGCTCGCTGCTCACGGTGACGTGGCGGTCAGGAAATCCTCGTACGAAAGCGCCGGGTCCGATCGTCAGGTTGTGACAAGGGGAGCGAGCCAAGTGCGACCGAAGCGTGGATAAGCAGCCCCGGATCGAGCGTTACGAGAAGTTGATCCGGCGTGCACATGAGGGTCACGAGACGCGGATTGAGGTGCGCGATGATCGGCCCCACGTCAGGACGATCGACGGGGGCCAAAGCCTCGCCGGACGCCTACCTCCTCAGGCGTCCGGCGAGGACAGATTCGGCGGCTGCCCGCCCCGCGGATCTCACCCGGTTGCAGGCCGGACCAGGCTGAACTAGGCTGCCGCATTCTGGATACATGGGGCAGCGGTCTTGATCCGGGATCAACCGACGTGACCGAGGTGCCAGAGCGCACCGCTGGGCGCACGTCCTGGGGATGCAGGCGGGCGTCCCGGCGCGGCACAGCGCGCTTGTCGACCGGGAAGCCGAGCGGCGTGAGATCCGCCGGCGGCTGGACCGGCTGACTGACACCGGCGAGCCGGGAGTGATGGTGATCGAGGGCGACGCCGGCATCGGCAAGTCGGCGCTCGTGGCCGACAGCGCGCGCGTGGCCCGTGCCAACGGGGTGCGCGTGCTGACGGCTGCGGCGGATGCCATCGAGCGCACCACGGCCTACTACGCGTGGCGCCCGGTCTTCGCCGATGCACTCGGCTTCAACGGGGAGGCTCCGGACCCGGCCGACCTCGAGCGCCGCGCGCTGGAGCAGATCGGCGGGGTTCCGGACGTGGAACGGCTCATCCCCCTGCTCTCTCCAGACCCTCGGGGCCGATCACTGGCTGACGGTGGCCGAGCGGACCTGATGCACATTCGTCTCATCGACACGCGCGGCCCCGCCGTCTCCCTGCCGCCGGCTGCGCCGCCGGGTCGGAGCCTGGAGGACCAGGTGCAACGCGGGATGAACCTGTATCGGCCGTTGAAGAGCCCCGTCCAGATGCCGGCTCTTCTGGAGACGCTGCAGACGCCGGAGACGGAGAAGGCGGTTCACGAGCCGGCCGCGGAGTGTTCACCGTCCCGCCGACGCCAGCGGCGACTCCATCGATTCCGAGCTCCGAGCTCCGACTCCGACTCCTGACTTCAGACGACGACCGCCGACCATCGCACCGGATTCCCGGCGTGCGTATCGCGCCAAATCATGCACCGGCCAGGACGATCTGGCACCAGGTGCACGCATAGCCCTGGATCTGCGCCAGATCGTCGGGCGCTCCGCTGATTTGGCGCGTCCCGCACGCCGCAGGGGGCCGCTGCCGGGGGCGCCGCGTTATCGTGGGCCGGTGGCATGTGTGATGACCGACGGAGGCCGGTAGCCCGGTGGGGACCGGCGGCTGCCTGTGCGGCGCGGTGCAGTACGAGGTGCGCGGGCCGTTGCGCGAGGTGCTGGTCTGCCATTGCCGGGAGTGCCGGCGGTGGCATGGCCATGCGTCGGCGAGCACGGCGGCCGCCCGGGAGGACCTGGTGCTCGTCAGTGAGCGCGGCCTGCGGTGGATCGACAGCCCGCACAGCGACGCGCAGGCCCGCCGCGGATTCTGCGGAGAGTGCGGCTCCAGCCTGTTCTGGGACGCGCCGCGCCGGCCGACGGTCAGCATCGCCGCCGGCACCCTGGACGGACCCACCGGGCTGCGGATCGCCGGGCACTGGTTCGTCAGCCAGGCGGGGGACTACTACGACCTTCCCGCCGACGGACTGCCGCGACACGAGGGCAGCGGTGAGCAGGGTGGGCTCGCCGGACCCGCGGGCGGGTGAGTCACGACACCGGGGTCGGTGAGGTCACGGCTCGCCGGGGTGTCGGTGAGTGACGGCCCCGGGGGTCGGTGAGGTCACGGCCCGCCGGGGTGTCGGTGAGTCACGGCCCCGGGGCCTCCGGCCAGCGGCGGCCCGCGACCTCCAGCTCGCGCACCTTCAACGATCCGATCTCCACCTCCCCGGCGCGCAGCCTGCGGATCACCGCGTTGGCGATGGCGACCCGGCCGATCGCGAGCGCCCCAACCGCGAGGGCCGCGACCGACACCGGCCCCATGGCCGACGGACCAATGATCCTGGCGCCGGTGGCGCTGGCTCCTGTGACGCTGGCCGAGCGGACGTCCGGCGCGGGCCTGCGGCGGCGGACGATCGTGCTGAGGGCCATCTGACACCTCCGTTCTGTGGACGTGCGCATGGTCTACCGCCACGCCGGGAGGAGCGCAAGGCGGCGCGCCCGCCCGCCCGCACGGGCGGACGAGGCGCGCCTGGCCGAAGCGAGGGTCAGTCCGGGATGTAGGCGAACGAGTCCGGGTTTGGCCCGGTGCGTCCCTTCTCGCCCTTGTCCAGCGCGGTGATGGCGCGCATGTCCTCGGAGCCGAGCTCGAAGTCGAACAGCTCGAAGTTCTCCTGGATGCGCGAGGGCGTCGTCGACTTGGGGAAGACGATGCTGCCGCGCTGGATGTGCCAGCGCAGGACGACCTGGGCCGGCGTCCGGTCGAGCTTCGCCGCGATCTCGGTGACCAGGGGATCGTCGAGAACGGCGCCCTGGGCGATCGGCGACCAGGCCTCGGTGGCGATCCCGTGCTCCTCTCCGTAGGCGCGCACGTCGTCGTTGAGGAGGTACGGGTGCAGCTCGATCTGGTTCACCGCCGGGGTGATCTCGGTCTCCGCGGCCAGCCGCTGGAGGTGGGGGACCTGGAAGTTGGAGACGCCGATCGAGCGGGCCCGGCCCTGCTGCTTGAACTCCTCGAGCGTCTTCCACGTTGAGACGAAGTCGCCGTCGTAGAGCGTCGGCAGCGGCCAATGGATCAGGAACAGGTCGACATAGTGCAAGCCCAGCTCCGCCAGCGTCTGATCGAACGCCGTGCGGGCGTCATCCGGACGGTGGTAGCCGTTGTTGAGCTTGCTCGTGATGTAGACCTGCTCGCGGTCGAGACCGGCGGCCCGGACGGCCTCGCCGACCCCCCGCTCGTTCCGGTACATCTCGGCCGTGTCGATGTGGCGGTAGCCGACCTCCAGCGCCTGGCTGACGGCTTTGGCCGTGTCCTCCGGCGGAATCTGGAAGACGCCGAATCCCAGCTGGGGGATCTCGTGTCCATCGTTGAGGGTGAGGGTGGGGATGGTTGAGACAGTGCTCATGGTTTCGCGTTCACCTCGGTGGTCGGGAACATCCGTATCTCGAGTCTTCCCGCTTCGTGCCATAACCTCCAATGATGCTTTTCGCCCATCTATAGTCCTGGGCTATGGACTCGAGGCGGGTGCTGACGTTCAGGGCCGTGGCGCACCACCGCTCGTTCTCCCGGGCCGCCCGGGAGCTGGCCCTGTCGCAGCCGTCGGTGTCCAACCAGGTGGCCGCGCTGGAGCGTGAGGTGGGGGCGCGCCTGCTGGAGAGACGGCCCGGCGGCATGAGGCTGACGCGGGAGGGCGAGATCCTCCTGGAACACGCCGACGCCATCGCCGAGCGATTCCGCCTCGCCGACGCGCAGCTGCGCGACGCGACCGAGCGGCAGCGGACCCGGCTGCGGATCGGTGCTCTGCCCAGCGCGCTCGCCGGGTTCGTGCCGGAGGCCGTCGCCCACCTGCGCCGGGCCCGTCCGGACACCCGGGTGACCTTCGATGAGGGCACCTCGCAGGTGCTGGCCGCGCGGGTGGCGTCCGGAGAGCTCGACCTCGCGATCGCCTACCGGGATACGACGTGGCCCCGGCCGGACCCCCCGGGGGTCCAGCGCCATCCGCTTCTCCATGAGCGCTTCATGGTGGCCCTGCCACCCCAGCACCCTCGGGCGCAGGAGCGCGAGGTCGCGCTGGGGGATCTCCGCGAGGAGGATTGGACGGCGGCGCTGACCGACGGCGTGATCGTCCGGGCCTGCCGCGCGGCGGGCTTTGAGCCGAACCTGGTCTCGATCACCAGCGACCAGCTGGCGATCCGGGGACTCATCATCCGGGGACTGGCGGTGACGCTGGTCGCCGAGCTGCTCGCCGACCCGTTCAAGGACCTGGCGCTCCGTCCGATCGCAGGGATGACCGTGGAGCGAGACGTCTACGCGCTCCTGCCGCCCGGTCGCCGGCACCCGCTGGTCGCACCGACACTGGACGCGCTCGATGCGGTCGCCGCGCAGCTGCTGGCCGGACGCCCTCAGGAGCAGATCACGGGATGATCCCGTGCCGACCGCGGGGCGCCCCGCAACCGGCCCCGGCCGCGGCTGCGATCAGTCAGCCCGGCTCGGATGGCCGGCGCCCGGCCAGGGCGCCAGGCAGATCAGCAGCCGGGCGTCGCTGAGGGCCTGCACCTCGTGGCGCTCCGCCGGCTCGAAGTGCACCAGGCCGTGGGTGCCGAGGCGCTCCTCCTCGTCGCCGGCGCGCACCAGCACCTCGCCGTCGAGAACGACGACCAGCGCATGCTCGTGAACCTGGTGGTCGGCCAGGCTCTCCCCCTCCGGCAGAAGGAGCAGGATGATCCGGTTGGCGTCATCGTCGGACCGCAGCACACGTGGCGCGTGTGCCTCCACCGGCTCGGAATCGAGCTGCCAGAACTCCACTCGGCTCCGAGCATACCCGCGGAGCGCACGGTCCGGGTATGCAACGCTTAATGCCCATGGACCTCGGCCTGTACGGAGTGTGGACGACGTACGCCGCCATCGGCGAGGAGAATGCCGCTGAGGCCGCTGCTCTGGTCCAGGACCTCGGCTTCGGCACGTTCTGGCTGGGCGGCTCGCCCCGGCTACCCGGACTCCGCCCGCTCCTGACGGGCGCCGATCGGATCACGGTGGCCACCGGAATCGTCAACGTCTGGCAGTACGACCCGGCCGATCTGGCGGCCGAGTACGCGGAGCTGGCGCCGGAGTTCGGCGATCGCCTGCTCGTGGGCATAGGGATCGGTCATCCGGAGGCGACCAGCGACTACCGGCGCCCGCTGTCGGCGATGCGGTCGTTCCTGGACGGGCTTGATCAGGCTCCGACTCCGCTGCCCGCGGATCGGCGATGCCTGGCCGCGCTGGGCCCCAAGATGCTGGAGCTGGCCGCCGCCCGGTCGCGAGGAGCCCACACGTACTTCGTTCCGGTGGATCACACCAGGTCGGCCCGCCAGCTGCTCGGCCCGGAGCCGCTGATCGCCACCGAGCTCGCCTGCGTCGTGGACGCCGATCCGGCCTCGGCGCGGGAGAAGGCGCGCGCCTACGCGAGCCGGTACCTGGGCCTGAGCAACTACACCAGGAACCTGCTGGAGTTCGGCTTCACCGAGCAGGACCTCGCCGACGGCGGCTCGGACTGGCTCATCGACGCGATCATCCCGCACGGAACCCCGGAGCAGATCGGCGCGGTCGCCGACGATCATCTGGACGCCGGCGCCGATCACGTCTGTCTGCAGCCGGTTGGGGTGACCGGGATCGCACGCAGCGAGTGGACCGCCCTGGCAAAGGCGCTGGCCCCTCGCCTGCACGGGTAGCCCGTGGCGACCCCGGCGCCGCGGATCGTCCTGCTCGACGTCAACGGGACGCTGACCGACCCGGCGCCGATCGGTGCACCGTGGGGGAGGCCGGAGCTCGGCTCCCTGGTGCTCGAGAGCGCGGTGGATACGGCCATGGTGGACGCGCTGCTGCAAACCGCTGCTCGGCCGTTCTCAGACCACATCCGTGCGGCCATCGCGGTCGTCGTCGCCGGGGCCGGCCTGGATCCGGCCGGGATCGACGCTGCCGCCGCCACGGCCGCCGGCCTGCCGGCGCGGCCCGGGGCGGACGATGCCCTGACGGCGCTGACCGGGTCAGGCTTACGTGCGGTGGCGCTGACGAACTCCGGTGCACAGGGCGGAGCGGCGACGCTGCGCCACTGCGGTCTGGCGCCGTATGTGGAGCGTGTCATCGGGGTTGACGCCGTGCGGACGTTCAAGCCGCATCCCAGCGTCTACGCCCACGCGCTGCGTGAGCTCGAGGCCACGCCCGCCGAGGTCGTACTGCTCGCGACGCATCCGTGGGACCTGGCGGGGGCGGCCCACGCCGGCATTCGCACGGCCTGGGTCACCCACGGGACCCGGGGGTGGCCGGACGTCTTCCCGCTCCCAGACGTCCGCGGCGAGACGCTGCTCGACGTCGCCCACGGGGTCATCGAAGTCGCCGGGCTGTAGCTCCAGGGATGCGGATCAGGACCGACCGTACTGCTGGGCCTCCTCGACGGTCATCTCGGCGGTGGGGCGGGCCTCCAGCCGGGCGTCGGGGATCGGCTTGCCGCTGACCACGGAGAGCCCGTACGTGCCGTTGCGCAGGCGCTCCTCAGCGCGCTCGACGGCCGCCAGCTCCTCGCGGAGCTCCTCGGCGCGGCCCTCATCCAGCTCGTCGGTGTACAGATCGGTCCCCCGCTCGGCCTGATCCGTGGGCTCAACGTTCTGATCGGACTCGAGCGGCTCCTCCGCGTGGGCCCCGAGTGCCTGCTCGATCCGCTCGCGTTCCCGCGCCAGCAGGTCTTTGGCTCGTTCAGGCTCCATCGCTGCCACCCAGCCTATCCGGTCACCGCGCCCGCCGCAGGCGAGCCGGGCGCGCGCGGAGGCTGGCGGCCCACGCGGCTGCGATGGCTGCGGCTCCGGCAACCAGCGCCACCCATGACGCAAGGTCGACCGAGCCGAGCGCTGACCCGGAGCCGCTCGCCGGCACCGTCGGAGACGGGGTCGCGAGCCGGTGCCCGGCACGGGCGGCCAGCTTCTCGATCGCGGTCAGAGCGGCGGCCACCATCGGCGTCCCCCGCGGAGGCGCACCGAGCGCCGCCGCCGCTCTGGCTCCGGCCGCGGCTCCGGCCGGCCCGGAGCCGACCACGTCGACGCCGAAGCCGGCGGGCATGACGACCAGCAGCGTCCCGCGGTAGACGAGGGACAGTTCGTCGCCGAGGAAGCGGGCGTAGGCGGCCGGTGCGCCCCACAGCGAGCTGACCGAGCCGAGGTCCGACGGGGTGGCGACCAGCGCCACCCGGATGGGGTAGCCGCTGCGCTGCGCCGACGTCAGCAGCTCGGTCAGACCGGCCTGTTCGGCCCGGGAGAAGCCGCCGTCGGCGGGCAGGAACAGCGATTGGCCCGCCAGGACGTCGCTGGCCGGATCACCATCGGCGCGTGCCGCCGGCGCCTGAGCCAGCGCGAACACGAGCACGAGCATGATGCACAGTGCAGCGAGCGCAGCCGCGAGGCGGCGGGGGTGAACGGTGGGCGTAGAGTCTGCCAATCGAGATGTGGCTCAGGTGCCAGCGAAGGCGAGCAGCAGGAGTGCTCGCAGTCATTGTGGCGGTTATGGCGCTGCCCGCCCAGGCGTCGGCCCACGGCCCGGTCGATCCGTCGGCGACCAGCTTCCTCGCCCGGATCAGCCACGCGCCCCCGGGCGTGGAGGCGAAGGTGGTCGACGGCGACCAGCGCGTGTGGATGCGGGTCAACCCGCAGCGCACCGTCACCGTGCTCGACTATCGCCAGGCGCCGTACCTCCGATTCACCGCCGCGGGTGTCCAGGTCAACGGCAACTCGGAGATGTTCTACCTCAACCAGGTCCCGCCGGAGACACCGCCCCCGGGGCTCGGTCCTCAGAACCGGCCCCACTGGATCTCGGTCAGCTCCGGGCACGCGTATGAGTGGCACGACGGGCGGCTGAGCGACCTGGCGGCGACGACGCTCACCCCGGGCGCGACGTACCTCGGCCAGTGGCGGATCGCGCTGCGCGTGGATGGTGCGCCTGCGGTTCTCGCCGGCGGCCTCACCTACCAACCCAGCCCGTCGATCGTGTGGTTCTGGCCGATCATCGTTTGCCTGGCGTGCGTGCTCGCTGTCCTGCGGCTGCGGCGTCCGCAGCTCGATCTGCGGGTGGCACGGGCACTGGCCGCCGTCGCGCTGACGGCATTCGCGGTGGCCGGGGCCGGGCAACAGCTGCATGGCCGGCCGAGCGTCTCGGTGGGGCAGGAGCTCACGCTGGCCGTGGCGCTGGCGTTCGTCGCCTGGGGCGCGCGCCGTCTGGTCCTGCGCCGGCACGGGTGGTTCACGTTCTTCGCCATCGCCGCGGTCGCCATCTGGGAGGGCGCGTCGCTGATCAGCGTGCTGTTCGATGGCTTCGTCCTGCTGGCGCTGCCGCCGGTTGTCGCGCGGGCGGCCGTCCTGGCCTGCCTGAGCTGCGGCGTGTCGTTGCTGGCCCTCATCTTTGCGATGGCCGAGGGCCCGGTGCGCGGGCGCGCCCGGCCGGGCGCGGGACAGGCCGGGGAGCGTGTGGAGGCGACGGAGGCAGCGGGCGAGGACCGGGAGGCGTGGCAGCCCAGCGCCTGAGGTGGGTCACCGCGACAGCGCTGGCCACGCTCGCCCTCGGCGGCTGCGGATCCGCCTCGGCGCCGGCGCCGGCCGGCGGGAGCGGAGTGCCGGCCGCGCTGGCTCGCGAGGCGCGTCCGATCGGCCGAGGGCCCCGTTTTCACCCGCCAGCGTCCGGGCCGGTGCTGGGCGACTGCCGCCAACGCCTGGGCGCCCGCAGCGGCGTGCACGTGGAGCTGTTCGCGGACAACCGCGTCGTGCTGATCGCCGCCGGGATCGGCGCGCGCCCCCCGGTGCGCGAGGACGCCGGGCGGATCACCGGAGCGCGTTGCTTCGGCGAGCTCGTCACCGTCGATCCCAGCGGCGTCGTGCTCATCCGCTCCGGAGCACGGCTGACGCTGGCCGACCTGTTCCGGTCCTGGGGGCAGCCGCTGTCGGTGCACCGCGTGGCGTCCTTCGGCGGACGGGTGCGGGTGTATGTCGATGGCCGGTCGATCGCTGCCGACCCCACCGGCGTCCGGCTCGTCCCCCGGGCGGAGATCGTCCTGGAGGTGGGCCCGTACGTGCCGCCGCACACCGCCTACCGGTTCCCGGGTGGGTGGGCGACCTCACCCTGAGCCGCGGAGCTACCCTTGCGCAGTGGCAGCCGTCGAGGTCCGCCAAGGCGCTCTCGTGATCACTCTCACCGCGCTGGAGCGCGTGGCGGCGATGAAGCGCGAGGTCCGGGTGCCGCTGGATGCCGTCCGCGGGGTGTGTGCCGACCCGGACCCATGGAGCGCGCTGCGCGGCATCCGGGTCGAGGGCACCGGGATTCCGGGCGTGGCCGTCTACGGTGTCCGCCGGATGACGGGAGGCCGGCCGGACTTCGCCGCCCTCCACGGCCGCGGCCCGGCCGTGCGAGTCGAGCTGGACGCCGGCGCCCGCTACCGGCGGCTCCTCGTCACTGTGGCCGACCCCGACGCGACGGTGGCGGCCGTCCGCGCCGGTGTCAGACCACCCGGCGGCGCCTGACCGAGCGCCGCACCGCATCGCGCCGGGCGCGAAGGGGGTAGGTTCTGGTGGGTCGTGTGCGGTCGTAGCATGTCGAAGAGGTGCACCCGGTGGCCGTGAAGGCTGGAGACCTCGAGCAGGACCTGATCGAGTCACTCGGGGAGTCGGTCTGCCGGAAGCTGGCCGATCAGCCTCAGGCCGCCTACCGCGAGTTCGTCCGCCAGTACTTCCACTGGGTGCCGGCGAAGGATCTCGCCGATCGCGCGCCGGCCGACCTGTGCGGCGCGGTCGTCGCCCACTGGCGAATGGCCCGGACGCGGCAGCCCGGTGAGTCGAAGGTCACCGTCTACAACCCGGACCGGGAGCGGGACGGGTGGGCGTCGCCGTACACGGTGCTGGACGTCGTCTCCGACGACATGCCGTTCATCGTCGATTCGGTGACGATGGAGCTCAGCCGGCTGGGCTTTGGCATCGAGTTGATGATCCACCCGGTCATGCGCGTCGTTCGTGACGGCGACGGGGACCTGGTCGAGGTACTGGAGCCCGGCCGGACGGCGTTCGGCTGCGTGGCCGAGTCGGTGATCCACGTGGAGGTGGGGCGGGAGGGGGACCCGGAGCGCCTCGGGGTCCTGCAGGCGGGCGTCGAGCTGGTGCTGGAGGAGGTCCGGGCGGCGGTCGAGGACTGGCTGCCGATGCGGGGGCGGGCGACGGCGCTGGCCACCGAGCTGCGCCGTCAGGCGCCTCCGGTCGGTCCGCACGAGCTGGCCGAGGCCCGGGAGTTTCTGGCGTGGCTGGCCGACGACCACTTCACGTTTCTCGGCTACCGGGAGTACGAGCTGCGCGACGAGGGGGACACGGCCGAGCTTGCGTTCGTGAAGGGCTCGGGGCTGGGGATCCTGCGCGGGGCCGCACGGGTGCCGGTCAAGCGCCTGGACGACAAACGACTGGAGCTGGCGCGCTCGCCGCATCCGCTGGTGCTGACGAAGTCGAACTCGCGGGCCACCGTCCACCGCCCCAGCTACCTGGACTACGTCGGCGTCAAGCGGTTCGCTCCGGACGGCCGCGTGATCGGTGAGTGCCGCTTCCTCGGGCTGTACACGACCAGCGCGTACCGGGCGAGCCTCCGGGACATCCCGCTGCTGCGGGACAAGGTGGAGGGGGTGCTCACCCACGCCGGCTTCCCGCCGGACAGCCATGACGCCAAGGGCCTGATCGACATCATGGAGTCGCTCCCGCGTGACCTCCTGCTGCAGATCGACGCCGGCGACCTGTTCGAGATCGCGATCGGCATCCTGGGGCTGGGGGAGCGCCAGCGGGTGCGCCTGTTCGTCACCCGGGATCAGCTGGACCGGTTCGTCGCCTGCACCCTGTGCCTGCCCCGCGACCGCTTTCACACCGAGAACCGGCACCTGGCGGGCCGCATCCTGGCCGACGCGTTCGGCGGCGAGCAGGTCGATTGGCGGCTTCAGCTGACCGAATCGGTGATCGTCCGCATCGACTACGTCATCCACACGCCGGCCGGGGTGCGCAGGGACGTCGACGTCGCCGAGGTCGAGGCCCGGATCGCGCGCGAGACGCGAGACTGGACCGATGAGCTGCGGGTTGCCCTGATCTCGGCGCACGGCGAGCGACGGGGACGGGAGCTCTACGCGCAGTACCGCAACGCCTTTCCCGCCGGATACCGCGTCGACGCCAAACCCGCCCAGGCCGTCCAGGACATCGCCGACATCGAGGAGCTCATCGAGGGCCGGCGGCCGATCCTGACCACGTACCGGCGCGCCGCCGAAAGCGAGAAGCTGATCCGCTGCCAGCTCCTGACCGCCACGTCGGTGTCCCTGTCCGAGGTGGTTCCGGTGTTCGAGCACATGGGCGCGCGCGTCATCGACGAGCGGCCCTATGAGGTCCGTCCGGCCGGCCTGACCCCGGTGTGGATCTACGACTTCGGCCTTGCGGTGGATCCAGAGGGTCTGGACCGGGCCGGCGATGCGTTCGCCGAGGTGTTCCTGGGGGCGTGGTCCGGCGAACTGGAGGACGACCGGCTCAACGGGCTGGTGATGGGCGCCGGGCTGACGGGGCGGGAGATCGACGTCATCCGCGCCATCCTGCGCTACCTGCGCCAGGCGCCCGTTGCCTTCTCCGAGGCGTACATGACGCGCACCCTCCTGCACAACGCTCCGGTCGCGGTCTCGCTCGTGGGTCTGTTCGCGGCCCGCTTTGACCCGGAGGCCGCGAACGCGGAGCGCGCCGGCGCGATGGCCGAGAAGATCGAGTCACTGACCGACGCCGTTCAGAGCCTCGACGAGGATCGGATCCTGCGCAGCTTCCTGGCGGTCGTCCAGGCGATGCTGCGCACCAACTACTTCCGCGTCGACGAGGACGGCGTCTCGCCCTCGTACCTGTCGTTCAAGCTCGATCCATCACGCCTGGACCTCCTGCCGCGCCCGCGCCCCCAGTTCGAGATCTTCGTGTACTCGCCGCGCGTGGAGGGCGTGCACCTGCGCGGGGGCAAGGTCGCGCGGGGCGGGATCCGCTGGTCGGATCGGCGCGAGGACTTCCGCACCGAGGTGCTCGGCCTGATGAAGGCCCAGATGGTCAAGAACGCCTTGATCGTCCCGGTCGGATCCAAGGGTGGCTTTGTCGTCAAGCGCCCGCCCGCCGAGGGTGGCGCCGACCTGACGCGCGAGGCCATCGCCTGCTACCGGATCTTCCTGTGCGGGTTGCTCGACCTGACCGACAACCGCGTCGGCTCGAGGATCGTGAGCCCGGACCGCGTCGTGCGCTACGACGGCGACGATCCGTACCTGGT
>DASZMK010000045.1:0-25597 GCA_035551855.1 Solirubrobacteraceae bacterium | reverse complement strand
CGCCCGGCGACGGGAGCGCGACGCTGCATTGGAAGGCGAGGACGGGATTGGCTCCGCTGACGTCGCTCCGGGTCGTGCGCAGCCCGGGGCTGCGGGGGGCCAGCCCCAGCGTGCTGTCGCCGACGAGCGACGCCGGGAGCTATGCGGACAGGCGGGTGCGCAACCGCACCTCGTACCGGTACACGGTGATCGCGACCGATCAGGCCGGGAATGTCAGTGAGCGCACCGTCGTGGTCAGGCCGGGACTCCGTCTGCTGTCGCCGGGGCAGGGGACGCGTGTGAAGGCGCCGCCGATGCTGAGTTGGACGCCGGTGCCGAGGGCGACGTACTACAACGTGCAGGTCTTCCGGGGCGGCAAGGTCCTGAGCACGTGGCCCAAGCGCGCCCATCTGCAGCTGACCTGGACCTGGCGCTTCGGCGGGCAGCGTTATCGGCTGCGACCGGGGACGTATCGCTGGTACGTGTGGCCCGGCTATGGCCCGCGGTCCGCGGCGCGCTACGGACGGGTGATCGGCGCCGGCAGGTTCGTGGTCAACTGAACCTGCAGAGGGGGTCGCACGACCGCCGGGGTGGCAGCGGATTATCACGAAGTGCAATCTAAGCCCGTATAGCGACCACCAGATGACACACGCCCTGTCGCGCGACCTCCGCGCGCAGGTTCTCCCGTCATCACATTCGTACAACGCCATCTCTGTCTGCGACAACCTGCAGAGCGTGCCGAATCGGCGGCACGCCGATTGATCTGGCGCGTTCCTCGGGCTGTGCCCGCGTCTGGCGACAATCGTCTGGAGGCCTCGTGATCTGGCGCGGCATGCACGCTGGAAAACCGGGCAACGGCCGCCGAGGGCGCCCCGCGGTCAACGACCGCAGCGACCGTCGCGGGCCCTCCGCGGGCCCTCCGCGGGGAGCGGCGAGAGCAGGCCGACCTCAGCCGCCGCCCGCGTAGCTGGCGATGTCCCCATCGAGGGAACCCTGGGTGTCGTACTGGCCGATGTGGGTGTAGACGATCTTCCCGCTGCGGTTGATGAAGATGGTGGTGGGGAGATATAAGCCCACCGGCGCCAGCGAGTTGAGATCGGACAGGTTGGTCTGATAGCTCGGGTAGCTGACCGGGTGCTGGGCGAGGAAGGCCCGCGCATCGCCGGGCGAGTCGCCGGCGTCGGCGCCGAGGAAGGCGACCTTGCGGCCGTAGAGGGCCGAGGCGTTGGCGAACAGGCCGAACTCGGAGCGGCACGGGCTGCACCATGACGCCCAGGCGTTGATGACGATGGGGTAGCCGCGCAGCGCCCGCACCCGGGCGTCAAGCGCGCTCTGGCTGCCGAGCAGCCGGTTGGCCTGCTGATGCACGAGCGCCAGCGGCGCCGGCGATCCCGCCAGTGCCCGGGTGACGCTTGCGCCGCTTGTCGACGCCGAGGGGGTACGCGCCAGCGCCGCCCGGACGTCCGCGAGCAGCTTGGCGTCGCTCGGCCACCCGGAGGTGGAGACGTCCTGGTACCAGAGGATCCGTCCCGTCGGTGAGGTCAGCACAAACCATGGCTGACCGAGCACCTCGTACCCGTCGGCCACCTGGCCACTGCGGTCGATCGCGACCGGATACGACAGGGGGTGCCCCAGCGTGCGCAGGAAGTCGGGCAGGGCGACGCTGGAGGGCTCGACCGGTCCCTCGTCGACGGCGGTCAGCGGCGGCAGCCCGGAGGCGGCGGCCGCCGACTGATAGCGGTTGAGGGCCTGGAGGTTGCCGGCGAGGCCGGTGATCTCCCGGGTCCACGTCGCGAAGAAGACGGAGAGGCGGGCCGAGCGCGCTGGGCCCATCGCCACGGTCCCCCCTCCCGCGCGGGGCAGACGAGTCGTCTGCCGCGGTGTGATCGTCTTGACCGGCGCGTACGAGAGCTTCGAATCCACCCGCGGGTGCCCGGGAAGCAGGCTCGAGGCCTCCTGCGCGACGATCTGGCCCAGCTGGCCGACGGCGGAATAGGACTGCTGGGTCATGTAGATCTTCGCCTCCCGCCCCTGCGGGCTGATGACCATCAGGGCCGGCGTGTGGGAGATGATCCCCCGCTCGACGGCGGCGTCGATCGCATAGGCCTTCCACACCCGGCGCAGCTGGGACAGCGACCCGGTCAGAAAGTCCCAGGCATGGGTCATCCCGTGCAGCTGCGAGTACGACGACACATCCTCGATCGATGTGGACGCCGGATTGGCATCGACCCCCAGCAGCGCGACGCGCGAGCCGGCAGCGCCCAGCATCGCCTTGGCGGTGAGCATGGCGGTCGTGGTCATGGGGCAGATCGTCGTGCACTCCGAGTCGGTGAACGCGAGCAGGACGACCCTGCCCCGGAACGAGCTGAGCGAGACCCGGCGGCCGAACTGGTTGACGAGCGTGAAGTCCGGCGCCGCGCGCGACAGCTGCGTGCCCGGGTCCAGGTACGGGTTGGTGGCCAGTGCCGTCCGCTCCGAGGCACCGGACGCGCCTGGACTGCCGGCCATCAGCACGGGCCCGGCCGCGCCGAGCACGACCAGCGCCCCCACGCCGATCACCGCGTGGCGGACCCGGACCCGGGGCCGGACCCGGGGCCGGGGCTCGGTGTCTGCACCCGGCGCATCGCCGGACGCGGAGAGGCGGCGGTGCGCCCGGGCCAGCGCGTAGCGGCCACCGAAGAACAGGCCGGCAAGAGCGAACAGCGCGATGGCGACGCCGGCGACGATCGTGTCGGTGCCCTGGCCGGCGTTCGCTGAGCCTCCGGACCCGCCGGACGCCGCCCCGGCGGTTTCCGCGGTGGCCGTGACCGGAGGGGACGTGGCCGCCTGGCCGGCCGGCGCCGTGCCCGCTGTCGGCGCCCCGGTGGAGGCCGATGCCGATCCGCTCAGCTTGACTCCTGCATCCGCGGCCAGCGTCCTCACGGCGGACTGCGCCGCCGAGAACAGCCCGGCTCCACCGCCGTGGACCGCCACCCGCGCCAGCGCCTGCGAGGTGGCAGCCGTCGAATGACCGGGCCAGTTGAAGCCGAAGCCGTTGGGCATGACCACCAGCAGGCGCTGCTTGTAGGCCAGCGACAGCTCGTAGCCGAGGAACCTCGCGTACGCCTGGGGCTTGTGCCACAGCGCGGTGACAGCACCGAGATCCGACGGGCCGGAGATGATCGCCACCCGGATCGGGAAGCCGGCCCGCGCCCCTTTCTGCAGCAACGCGCCCAGCTGTGATTGCTGGCTGATCGACATGCCGGCATCCGCGGCCACGAACAGGTCCTGGTAGACGAGCACGTCGCTGCCGGGATCGCCGTCGCCGAGCGCCGTGCCCGCCATCGCCCCCATCCCCAGCACCGCGGCCAGCAGCACCACGGCGGTTGCGCGCATCCATGCCCTCATCCGCTCATCCTGTGGTGACTTGCAACAAGCTCACTCAAAAAGCCATCCCAACGCCAAGCTTCGCTGTCAAGGTCGGCGCGCCGGACCCAAGCCGTCGACCCGGACAAGTCTGTCAGGTCCGGCCGAGTCGGCAGGCGAGCCCTTTCTCGTATCGTCAGGCTGGGGATGAGAACGCGCGTTTACGTGTCGCAGAGGCCATGCATCGCGTGATGGCGCGGACCCGCGTGCGGAGGATGGCCGACGGCGACATCGAGCCGTCCGCTCGCGTTCTGGCCCGGGCATTCGGCATCGACGCGTCCGATGACAACCGGCGTCGCGGCGAGCAGCGGGTGGCGCACCTGCTCGCCAGCGATCCCGAGGGATCCTTTGTCGGCGAACAGCGCGGGGCGATCACGGGCATGGCTCAGGCGTACCGGCGCGAGGACCTGTGGTGCCTGTCGATGCTCGCCGTCGAGCCTGAGGCCCAGGGGACCGGGATGGGGCGGACGCTGTTCGAGCGCGCGCTGGAATACGGCGATGACGGGCCGGGGCTGATCGTCGCCTCCAACGACCCGCGCGCGCTCCGGCTGTATGCCGCCGCCGGATTCTCGCTCCGGCCGGCGATGGAGGCGTGGGGCACGATCGACCGCCGCACCTTCCCCGCCGACATCGCCGGGGTGACCCGGGGGACCGCCGGCGATGTGGAGCGGGTGGCGGGCATCTCACGGGCGGTGCGGGGAGCCCCCCACACTCCGGAGATCGCGTTCGCCCTGGAGCGCGGCGCCGAGCTTCTGCTGCTTGCCGACCGCGGATTCGCCGTCGCCGAGACCGGGCTGGGGGTGTGGCTGCTCGCGGCCCGCGACGACCGTGCCGCGTCAGCGCTGCTGTGGAGCGCGCTCGACGTCGCCGGTGACGTCGAGCGGCCGGTCCGCTGGATCACCGCCGGTCAGGATTGGGCCGTCGACGTCGTCGTCAGAGCCGGGCTGCAGATCAGCGCCTACGGCGCGCTGTGCGTGCGCGGGCACCCGGGACCCCTGCGCCCATTCCTCCCCAGCCCACCGTTCGCCTGAGCCCCCGTCCGCCACCGACTGCTCGGCCGATACCGGGAATTGGACGCGGACCTCGAGTCCGCCGTCGGCTCCCGGCTGGACGTGAAGCGGGGCGTCATGGGCGCCGGCGATGGCGGCGACGATGGACAGGCCCAGGCCGAAGCCCTCGCGCTGACCGACGCGGTCGTCTCCGAGACGCTGAAACGGCTGCAGCAGTCGCTCGATCGCCTCCGCAGGAACCGCCGGACCGGTGTTCGCCACGAGGAGCTCGCCTTCTCCGCCGCGGCCGGATACCCGCACGGCGATCCGGCCGCCGGGGACGTTGTGGCGCAGCGCGTTCTCCAGCAGGTTCGCCACCAGGCGCTCGACCAGCCGACGGTCCCCGGAGACGCGGACCGGGGCAAGGGACGTCTCCAGGGCAAGACCGCGCTCGGCGGCGTTCGCCGTATAGGCGGGCAGAGCCTCGGCGACGAGGACCGATAGGTCGAGCGAGGCGCGCCGGTCGATGCCCCGCTCGCCCTGGGCGAGCGCCAGCAGGGCCTCGATCAGCTGCTCCTGTTCCTCGCTCTCCTCCAGGACCTGGCGGCACGTCGTGCGGAACGTCTCGAGCGTCGCCCGGGGATCCGTGAGCACCATCTCCAGCAGAGCCCGGGCGGCGGTCAGCGGGGTGCGAAGCTCATGCGAGGCGTTGGCGACGAACCGCCGCTGCGCGTTGAAGGCGGCCTCCAGGCGCGCGAGCAACCGGTCGATGGTGTCCGCGAGCTGGCGGAGCTCGTCGCGCGGTCCCTCCAGCGCCAGCCGCTCGTGCAAATTGGCCTCCGAGATCTGCTGGGCGGCCACCGTCATGGTCCGCAGCGGGCGCAGCACCCGTCCGGCGACCAACCAACCAAGCGCCGCCGAGATGAGCGCCATGATCGCCAGCGCGATGCTGGACTCGACGATCAGCTGGTGCAGATCCGCGAGGCGCTGCTTGGCTCCGACGATCCGGATCGCCACCTGGCCGTCGGGAGATCGCAGCACCTGGGTGATCCGCCGGGGTAGCTGAGAGAGGGCCTGGTTGAGCCTGTCCGGAAGCACGCGCCCGGGCGGCGGGCTGGCGGTCTGCACCGGCGCGCTCTTGACGGACAGCCCGCCGGGCGGCCGGCTGGCGGCCGCGTGCTCGACCAGAACGTAGGTGACCGTCAGCAGGACAGCGCCGGATACCAGGAACAGGGCCCCGTACAACAGCGTCAGCCGCCACCGCACGGTCGTCTGCGGATGACGGACTCGGCCGGCGAGCCCCCCGGCCGCAGCCATGCGGCTCACGCCGTGCCTCCGATGCGGTAGCCGACGGGAGCCACCGTCTCGACGACGGGAGGATCTCCGAGCTTGGCCCGCAACCGGCTGACCGTCATCCGGACAGTGTTCGTGAATGGATCGGTCGCGTCGTCCCAGGCGCGTTGCAGGATCTGCTCGGTCGACAGGACCGCTCCCTGCGCGCTCAGCAGGAGCTCCAGGACCGCGAACTCCTTGGGGCTGAGCGAGATCGACCTGCCGCCGCGGCTGACGACCCGGCGTGCCGAGTCCAGCACCAGGTCGCCGTGCGCCAGTATCGGCGGCAGCCCGGGCGCGGAGCGCCGTGCCAACGCACGGATCCGGGCCACGAGCTCGGCGATGTGAAAGGGCTTGGACAGGTAGTCGTCGGCGCCGATGCCCAGACCCTCGACGCGGTCCTCGAGCGTTCCGGCTGCGGTCAGCATGAGCACGCCGGTGCGCGAACCGGTTGCGATCAGCGACCGGCACACCTCATCACCGTGGACGCCGGGGATATCGCGATCGAGCACAACCACGTCATACGTGATCAGCGCCGCGCGATCAAGTGCCTCCCGCCCGTCGAATACGACGTCGACGGCCATCCCCTCGCGACGGAGCACGGTCGCCACCGTCGCGGCGAGCCTTGGATGATCTTCGACGACCAGCACCCGCATGACCTGCCGAGCAGGATGCCGGATTGCCCATAACAGCCGGATAACGGCGTTACCGCCGTGTTAGCGCTCGGTGCGTAGAACGTCTCGCGATGCTGCTCTCCACCGTCCCCAGGAGGACGAGACAAGGCCCTGTGCGCGGCTACCGTGGCAGCGGCGTCCGGCCTCGTCACCGCCGGCTGCGGCGCCGGCGCGTCCGGCAGGTCGCCCTCTGCCAGTGCGTGCGGAAGCACGGCGTGCCCAATTTCCCGGACCCTACGTTCCCGTCAAACGGCGGGGCGCGCATCGGGATCCGGCCGGGCGCAGTCGTTCCCGGCTCGCCGGCGCTCAGGCAGGCCACGGCCGCCTGCGGGAGGCCCTTGAAATGAGAGCCGCGAGCCTGATGATCGCCGGTCTGGCCTGTGCGGTCACGGTCGCCGCCTGCGGCGGGTCGGCGTCAGGCGGAGCCGTCGGGGCCACCACCGAGTCGCCGAACTCGAGCAGCTCGCCGATCGGCCTATCCAACTGCATGCGCTCGCACGGCGTCACCAACTTCCCGGATCCGAGCAATGGTCCGGGCGGGGAGGGCTTCAACGGCATCTTCGTCTCCGCGCCCGGCGGCGCGCTGGTCGTCGATCGGATCACCTTCAGCGGCCCCGTCGACCAAGCAGCCGAGAAGGCCTGCAGCCGCTTCCTGCCCCCCAGCGGCCCGCCGCCGAAGCCGACCGCGAGTCAGCAGCAGGCGGCCCTGCGGGTCGCCCGCTGCATGCGCACGCACGGCGTGCCGAACTTCCCAGACCCGGCGTTCTCGAGCAGCGGCGGCGTGGGCGGCAAGGTCCAGCTGCCCGTGAACACCAGCTCGCCGGCCTTCAAGCAGGCGCGGACGGCGTGCGGACGGGGGCCGGGGCATGGGGGAGGGTGACCGTGACCGTGAGACCGCCGCTCGGCAGAGCGCGGGCGGCAACGTCTCCGTTGTGGGCGACGGCGATGGCCCGGACGATCGAGAGCCCGAGTCCGTGATGGCCGTCCGGCGCGGCGGTGCGTCCCGGATCGAGTCGCTGGAACGGTTCAAACAAGCGCTCGATCTCGTGCGGTGAGACGACCGGACCGGTGTTGGTCACCGATAGGACGGCGTGTCCACCGTGGCTCCCGGTGCTCATCAGGATCCGCCCTCCGGCGGCGTTGTAGCGGATGGCGTTGTCGACGAGGTTCGTGGCCAGCCGCTCCGCCAGGGCGGGATCACCGGCCGCCGGAGCGACCGCCAGGTTTGTGGTGACGGTCAGCTCGCGACGCGCCATCTCGGACCGGGCGCGGCCGAGCGCACGCTCGGCGAGGGCGGCCAGGTCAAACGGGATCCGGTGATCGAGCCCCCGCTCGCTGCTGGCCAGGGTCAGGAGGGACTCCAGGAGCTGCTCCTGCTCGCGGCCGGCTGCGAGCAGCTCCTCGCAGGTCGCTTTGAGCGTGGCCGCACTCACGTCCGGGTCGGCGAGCGCCACCTGGAGGAGCGTCCGCTCCAGCGTGAGCGGGGTCCGCAGCTCGTGCGACGCGTGGGCGACAAATCGGCGCTGCGCCTCGAAGGCGGACTGAAGCCGCGCGAGCAGCTCGTCAAGCGTGTCGCCCAGCCGCTTGAACTCGTCGTTGGGCCCCACGACGGCCAGCCGGTCGCCGAGGTTCCCCGCGGAGATCGTCCGTGCCGTGGCGGTCATCAGGCGCAGCGGGCGGAGCACTCGTCCTGAGGCGAACCAGACGAGAGCAGCCGACGCCACCGCGGTGAGGGCGAGCACGACCCAGGAGATCGCCAGAAGTCGCTGGACATCTGCCGAGTGCTGCTGGCCGACGACGCTCTGGGCCGCCGGTCCGGCCAGGAGCCGGCGGGAGGGCACGGCCGCGCCGCCCGGGGCCGTCGACGGCACCTGGACGGCATTCCCGGCGGACGCGGGGGCGGGGGACACCGCCACGGCCGCGCTGTGGGACGTCAGGAAGTACGTGACGGCGAACGCGGTGGTCCCGAGCACGAGGAACATGCCCGTGTAGAGCAGCGTCAGACGCAGGCGCGCCGTCGCCGCCGGCAGACGCAGCCGCCCGCGCCCCGCCGGCGGGCGCGCGGGGCGGCGAGACCGCCAAGCGGCGAATGGGCGTCCCATCAGATGCGGTACCCGGCCTCCCGGATCGTCTCCACCACCGGGGGATCGCCGAGCTTGGCGCGCAGACGGCCGATCGTGGTCTTGACCGTGCTGGTGAAGGGATTGGCCGCCTCGTCCCACACGCGCTCGAGCAATTCCTCGGCCGCCACGACCCGGCCGTCGGCCTCCATCAGGTACTCGAGCACCGCAAACTCCTTCGGGCTCAGGGTCAGGCGGCGCCCGCCACGCATCGCCACCCGCCGCGCCGGGTCGAGGCTCAGGTCCGCTCGGGTCAGGGTCGGCGGCAGCGGCGCTGCGGCGCGCCGGGCAACGGCCCGGATGCGCGCGACCAGCTCGGCGAAGTCGAAGGGCTTGGGGAGGTAATCGTCGGCGCCCAGTCCCAGCCCCTCGACGCGGTCGGCGATGGTGGTGGCCGCCGTCAGCATGAGCACGCGGGCCCCCGTGGGCTGCGCGACGAGCGCGCGGCAGACATCGTCGCCGGGGACGCCCGGCAGGTCGCGATCGAGCACCACGACGTCATAGCGGTGGACGGCGACGTGCCCCATCGCGTCGGTTCCGTCGTAGGCGACGTCGACGGCCATCCCCTCACGGCGCAGGCCCTCGGCCACCGCAATGGCGAGCCGTTGGTGATCCTCGACAACCAGCACCCTCATGGTTACCGGCAAGCATCCCTCACCGAAGGTGACAGGCGGGTCACAGGTGCGGTCACCGTCCTGTTACCGGCGAGGGTCTAGAACTGCCCTGCTCAATCACGAGCCGAGGGAGGGTTGTCATGCGCACCACTGCACAATCAATCACGAGCCGGGTTCTGGCCACGGTCCTCGTGGGTGCCGGCGCGGCCGGATGCGGATCGTCGACGCCCCCCAGCGCCACCACCGGATCGAGTGCGCGGGCGTCCACTCCCGGCGCCGCCGCTTTCGCCTTCTCCCACTGCATGCGCGAGCACGGCGTGCCGAACTTCCCAGACCCGAAGGTCACCACGAGTCCCGGGCAGGAGTCCGTCCGGGTGGCGATGCCGGCGCCGCGGTCATCCCAGGCCAAGGCGGCGATGCAGGCCTGCAGCCACCTTCTGCCCGGCCCCCAGAACGCCAGTCCCGCCGGGCAACGGGCCCGCGAGCAGGCACTTCTCGCGTTCGCCCGGTGCCTGCGCGGTCACGGCATCGTCAACTTCCCGGATCCCGACAACCAGGGCCAGCTGTCGCTCCAGACGATCACCGCTGCCGGCGTCGACCTGCACGCCCCCGGCTTCCTGACCGCCGCGCGGTCGTGCGTCGGCGTCACCCACGGCGCCATCACCGGCGCGGACGTGGAGCGCGCGATCAACGGACCCCACTGACGCGGGCGCGTGCATGTCTCCAGGCTCGCCGGCTCCAGATAACGGGGGAGTAACAACGTTACGAGCGTGTTACTCCGATCCCCGTACAACGTCGCAGTGGAAATGCCCCGACCGCACCTTCGTCTGACGTTCAGCGCCCGGCGCCGGCAGCGGCTCCTGGCCGCTGCGGCACTGGTGGTGGGGGTCGCGGTCGTCATCGTGCTCGTGGTCGACACCGGCTCTCCGTCCTCGCCCGCCGGCTCGGCGACCGCCGCCACGGCGGCCGGCGCGACCGCGGTCCAGCGGCGCAACCTGGTGGCGACCGACACCGAGTCCGGGACGCTCAGCTACAGCAACCCCCAGACAGTCTACAACCGGTTGAGCGGCACGATCACGTGGCTGCCGAGGATCGGACAGGTGATCAAGCCCGGCGGCACGCTGTTCACGATCGACGGCAAGCCGGTGCTCCTGATGAACGGCAGGACGCCCGCCTACCGGGACCTGACCCCGGCCGTCAGCGCCGGCGCCGACGTGCTCGAGCTCAACCGCAACCTCGTTCGCCTGGGGTTCAACTCCGGCGGGATCACCGTCGACGATGTCTGGCAACCGGGCACGACGCTGGGCATCGATCTGCTCCAGGAATCGCTTGGCGAGCCGGCGACCGGCAGCCTCGCCCTGGGGCACGTCGTGTTCCTTCCGGGCGCTCAGCTCGTGTCCACCGTCGGGGGGACGCTCGGCTCCACCGGTGGCGGTGGCGCCACCGGCGGGACGGGAGGAGCGACCGGTGCCAGCACTGTGGTGAGCTCGCCCCGCCCGGAGTTCGTGAGCCTGGCAACCACGGTTTCGACGACCAGCACGACGACGTCGACGACGCCGACGACGACCACCCCCGCGCCCGCGGGCGCGCATCCCGCCCCCACGGGCGGCAAGCCCCACAAGAAGACCGGCGGGACGCACCGGCCGCCGGCTCCCACCAGCGCCGCGAGCGGACAGACGCTCGCGGCGCTGTCCGCCCTGCTCAAGGCCGAAAGCGCGCAGCTGAAGGCCGCGGCCGCGCAGCTCCGGGCTGAGCGCGGCTCCTCGCCGAGCGGAGCATCGAACGCCGGGGGAGGGGCGCCGTCCAGTTCCACGCCGTCCAGTTCCACGCCCCCCAGCTCGACAGGCTCCGGCAACTCCGGCGGTGGTGGGACCGCCGCCCCGATCCTCCAGACGACGTCGACGCGGCTCGTGGTGACCGTCGATCTGTCGGCGAGCTCGCAGAGTGAGGCCGTGGTCGGCGGCCATGTGACGGTGGAGATGCCGAACGCAACCACCGTCGGCGGCCGGATCACCGCCGTCAGCTCCGTCGCGCAGAGTTCCAGCTCCGGCAACGGCAGCGGGTCCGGTGCAGGCTCCGGCAGCGGCGGCTCCGGCGGAGGGGGCTCCGGCGGAGGGGGAGGCTCGACGGGAAGCTCCTCGTCGACGGTGCCGGTCACGATCGCGCTCAACAGGCACCACGCCGGAGCCGGCCTCGACCAGGCGGCGGTCAGCGTCAACTTCGTCCAGCAGCGGGCCACCAACGTGCTCTCCGTGCCGGTGACGGCGCTCCTGGCCACGTCCGGCGGCAATTACGCCCTTCAGGAGGCGGGCGCGCCGCATCATCTGATCCCGGTCACCACCGGTCTGTTTGCCGCCGGCTACGTCCAGGTCTCCGGCCGCGGGATCTATCCCGGGCTGCAGGTGACCGACTCCCAGGGATGAGCGGCGGCGACACCGCGCTCGCCCTCGACGACGTCGCCAAGGAGTACCCGGGCGGCGTGGCGGCGCTGCGGGGCGTCAGCCTGAGGATCGCGACCGGTGACCAGGTGGCGGTCGTCGGCCCGTCCGGCTCCGGCAAGACGACGATGCTGACCGTCCTGGGGACGCTCGAGCGGGCGACGAGCGGCGAGGTCCACGTCGCCGGTCTGGCTGTCCGCACGTCAACCGACACCGAGCTCGCCGGATTGCGTGCCCACCGGATCGGCTTCGTCTTTCAGACCTTCCACCTCCAGGACACGATGACGGCCGTCGAGAACGTCGCCACCGGGATGCTGTACACCGGCGCCGGCGCCCGCGAGCGGCGCGAGGCGGCGCGGGCGGCGCTGGAGCGCGTCGGCCTCGGCCAGCGGCTGACGCATCGTCCGCCACAGCTGTCCGGCGGGGAGCGCCAGCGGGTCGCGATCGCGCGGGCGCTCGTCAAGCGGCCCATGATCATCCTGGCCGACGAGCCGACGGGAAATCTCGACTCCGCCTCGGGACACGACATCATCACGCTCCTTCACCAGCTCGCCTCCGACGGGGCGACACTCGTGCTGATCACCCACGACGCCGAGATCGCGGCGTCCTTCGGACGGCGCATCCAGATGCGCGACGGGGAGATCGTGGCCGACGAGCGAACATGACCGCGGCCGAGGCAACGCTGGCGCCTGGACGCGGCCTCGACGCGGCTCGCCTGCCGCCGCGCGAGCTGCTTGGGGTGGCCCTGCAGGGATTGCGCACCCGGCGGCTGCGGGCGGCGCTGTCAGCCCTGGGGATCGCCATCGGGATCGGAGCCATGGTGGCGGTCGTGGGGGTGTCGTCGTCGAGTCAGGCGCAGCTCCTGGCGACCATCGACAGCCTCGGCACCAATCTCCTCACGGTCTCGCCCGGCACCACGTTCACGGGCGCCAGCGAGGTGCTCCCGCACACGGCGGTGGCGATGATCGGCCACATGCCGAACGTCAACCGGGATGCCGCCGTCTACCAGGTGTCCGGCGCCAACGTCTACCGGACGCCGTACGTTCCCGCCGCTCAGACGGGCGGGATCGGCGTCGACGCCGCCGGCGCGAACCTCCCGCAGGTGATGGGCGCGACGATGTCGTCAGGGCATTTCCTGGACGGCATCAGCAGCCGGTATCCGGAAGCGGTGCTCGGCGCGCAGGCCGCCCAGGTGCTGCAGATCAGCCACGCCGGCGGTCACGTCATGGTCTACCTGGGCAACAGGTGGTTCACCGTCGTCGGGATCATGAGCTCCGCGGTCCTGGACACGAGCCTGGACAGCACCGTGTTCATCTCGCTGCCGGTCGCCGAGCGGATCTTCCGCATCACCCCCAGCCCGTCGGAGATCTACGTCCGGGCCAACCAGAACGACGTCACCGGTGTCTCGAACCTGCTTGCCGCCACGGCTGACCCGCAGAACGCCAGCGGGGTCCAGGTCACGCGCCCGTCGGACATCCTGGAGGCGCGGGCGGCGGCCAAGGGCCAGTTCACGACGCTGCTGCTGGGACTGGGCGCGGTGGCGCTGCTGGTGGGCGCGATCGGGATCGCCAACATCATGGTGATCTCGGTCCTGGAGCGCCGCGGCGAGATCGGTCTGCGCCGGGCGCTCGGAGCCACCCAGCGACACATCAGCCTCCAGTTTTTGACCGAGTCGGCAGTGCTCGCCGCCCTGGGCAGCCTCGCCGGCCTGCTCCTCGGCGCGGGGGCGACGCTCGCGTACTCGGTCGCGCAGAACCAGCCGTTCGTCGTCCCGCTGTACGCGCTCATCGCCGCGCCGGCCGCCGGCCTGGTGATCGGCGCCATCGCCGGTCTCTACCCCGCCACCAAGGCGGCGCGGCTCAGTCCCACCGAGGCGCTGCGCACGTAGGCCCAATCCGGCCCGGACAGATGTTCGAGGGCGGACGCCTGGAGTGATCGCCGTCGCCTGCGGCGCCGATGACAAACGCCTCGATGCGCCTCGATTCTCGCCTCCTGCTGCCCCGGCGCATCATCTCCATGGTCGCCTGGCTGCCGGCTGCGGCCGGATTGGCCGCCGTGCCGAGCGGCGCGTTGGCGGCGACGACTCAGCACGGCACCGCGCCGAGCACGCGCGCCCGGGCGAGCGCGACCCGCAGCCCGGCGTCGAACCGCACCCTGAGCCAGGCCACCCTGTGGACGTGCGAGGTCAATCCGACCGGGCCGGGGTGCGTCAGCGCCGTCCTGACGGCGATCAACCGAGCCCGCGGCGCCGAGGGCGTCCGCACCCTGCGCCTCCCCGCCGGCTTCGTCGCGCTCAGCGTGCCGGCGCAGCTTGTGGCGATCGGCAACCTCGAGCGCTCCGACCGCGGCCTGACCCCGTCCATCGGCCTGTCGCGCAGCCTCGACCAGAACGCGCTGGCGGCCGCCCGGGCCGACCAGGATCCGGTCCCCAACCCGTTCTACGGCAACGCCTACGGGTCCAACTGGGCCGGCGGCATCGGCTCCACGCTGGCGGTCGACTTCCTGTGGATGTACGACGACGGCCCGGGCTCGTCGAACATCGACTGCCGGTCGGCGCAGAGCGCCGGGTGCTGGGGCCACCGCCAGAACATCCTGGCCCCGTACCAGTCGCCGCTGGTCATGGGTGCCGCCGTCTCCGGCACCTCGATGACGGAGGTGTTCGTCGGCGGGGACGGGCGCACCCGCCCGGGGCAACCCGATGCGCCGCTCGCCCTGCGCGCCGTCCGCTGACGCGCTGATCGCTCGTCCGGGCCGTTCATGATCTGTCTACTTTCGGAGGCGACGAGCCGCCGGACGATGACGTCGCCATGCTCGTAATGCGCACGGCACCGGCCGAGACCGGGCGTCAGGATCCCGTCCCCTCGAGCGTGCGGACCTGGTAGATCAGGCGAAGCCCGGCGACTGCCAGCCCGGCATGATCTCCGGCAGGCCGTCGCTGACCCGGTCGGTGAACCGGGCCGGGCGCTTCTCCAGAAACGACGTGACGCCCTCGGCGGCGTCGGCGGACTGGCCGCGAGCGAACATCGCGCGCGAGTCGGCGCGGTGAGCGAGCATCGGATGCTCGGCACCCAGCATGCGCCACAGCATCCGGCGTGCCAGGGCCACCGACACCGGCGCGGTGTTCTCGGCGATCTCGGCCGCCAGCGAGCGGGCGGCGTCCAGGAGCTGGCCGGGGGGATGCAGGGTGCGCACCAGCCCGGCGTCGTGCGCCTCCTGCGCCGAGAACACCCGGCCCGTCGCCACCCATTCCATCGCCTGACTGATCCCCACCACCCGCGGGAGAAACCAGCTGGAGCACGCTTCCGGGACGATTCCGCGCCGGGCGAAGACGAAGCCGATCCGCGCGCTGTCGGCGGCCAGACGGATGTCCATCGGCAGGGTCATCGTCGCGCCGACGCCGACCGCGGGACCGTTGATGGCCGCGATCACCGGCTTGGTGCAGTCGAACACGCGCAGGGTGAACCGCCCACCCCCATCGCGGGGCACCGGGCCCTCCATCGCCGCCTCACCCGCGCGCCCCCGCCAGTCGAAGGTCGGCCCGCCCGCCTCGAGGTCGGCCCCGGCGCAGAAGCCGCGGCCGGCGCCGGTGACGATGATGCACCGGATGTCGTCGTCGCGGTCGGCACCGTCGAATGCCGTGATCAGCTCCTCGCCCATCGTCTGCGTCCAGGCGTTGAGTCGGTTCGGACGGTTCAGCGTGATCGTCAGCACGCCGGCGTCGACGTCGGTGGTGATCTGCTCGTAGCTCATCGCGCTCCTGTCCTGTGGATGCCGTACCCCATCATGGCCGTCTGGGCGTCACGGCACCGACGCCGACTCAGGTGGCAGCGGCTCCGCCTCGGGTTCCGGTGCCGGCGGTAGCAACGGGGTCAGCTGCGCCCGTGAGGTGACCCCGAGCTTGCGGAACACGCGAGTGAGGTGAGACTCGACGGTCTTGGGAGTCAGGAACAGCTCTCCGGCGATCTGACGGGTGGTCCGGCCGCTCGCCGCCAGCTCGGCCACGTTGCGCTCACTCGCCGTCAGCGCCTGCACGCCCGTCCGCGGCCGGCTCCGCGGGCGAGCGCCGGCCGCCTTGAGCTCCTGGAGCGCGCGCTCGGCCACCACGGTGGCGCCGAGCTCGCGCGCCAGGACCAGGGACCGGTCGAGAGGCGCGCGGGCGTCGCGGGTGCGGCGGGCACGGCGGTAGGCGATCCCCAGGAACAGCAGCGACCGAGCGAGCTCCAGCGCGGCCGGGGACTGCTCCAGGACGGCGACCGATCGCTCGAGCAGTGCGAGGTCGTCTGTGATGAAGCCGGCGGCGCGCAGCGCGATCCCGAGGGCCCGCGGCACGCCCAGCCCCGTCGCCCGCTCGAGCTCCGGCGTGACGAGCGCCTCCGCGTACTCGATCCGGCCGAGCTGGGCCGCGGCCATCGCCGCGCTCGAGCGCCACGGGAGGACGCCCGGATTGCCCATTGCAAGCATCCCCTCCAGCTCCTGGCCGGCCTGCTCGAAGGCCTCCAGGGCGGCGGTGTAGTCCCCGGCTGCGTAGGCCACGGCGCCGGCAAACCAGGGTAGGCCCGGGTTGTGGAGGCCCCGCGGAGTGCGGCGCAGTGCCACCCGGGCGCCCTCCAGATCGCCGAGCTCGATGAGCAGCAGGACGAGGGGCGGGCCGCACAGGCCGTCGACGGCCGTCCAGCCGAGCCGGTTGAGCGCTTGCACGGCGTCGAGATCCCGGCGCGCCGCCTCGAGCCGTCCTTGGTAGATCCGGGCCCAGGCCCGGCAGCAGCGCAGGGCCACCTCGGCGAGGGGATCGCCGCGCTCGGCCACGCGCGCCAGGCCGGCGTTGAGCAGCTCGCACGACCGCGGCGTCTGGTCGGTCATGTTGAGCGCACCGGCGACGAACGACAACGCGAAGCCACCGGACTCGGCGTCGACGAGCGGGTCGTCGGCCACGGCCGCGGCGGCCAGCTCCGGCAGCCGCTCCACGTCGATGCCCCGCCAGGCCTGGTGCACGATGACATGGGCGAGGAGCAGCGGATCCGACGGCGGAGACCCAGCGCCGAGAGCCTCCGTGCGGGCCATGGCGTCCACGCTGAGCTCCGGGACGAAGATCGCCGCCGACAGCTCGTCGGCAAGCAGACGTTCCCGCCGCGGGTCGGCCTCGGGAAGCTCGGACAGGCCGCTTGCCGCCGCGGTCGCCGCCAGCGCGTGCTCGGCCCGCATGTAGAGCAGGCGCGACAGCCCATGCCATGCCTCCAGGCGCTGGGACGGCTCGCGCAGCTGTCCGAGCGCGCTCTCGAACGCTTCGATCGCGGCGGGCGATCCCGCCGCAGCCCGGGCCTGGGCGAGCTCCACCAGCAGCGCCCCCCGCTGGGCCGGCAGAGGCGGCTCGGCGAGGGCCCGCTCCAACAGGCGGACCGCCCCGGCCGGATCGCCCCGTCCGAGGGCCGTGAGGGCCGCGCGTCGCAGGACGTCACAGCTCCAGGCGTCGCCGCTCGGGCGGCTGCGCACCAGATGGGCCGCGATGTGCTCGTCGCGGGCGCCATCCCGGGCCAGGAGCTCCGCCGCCCGCCGGTGGCGCGCGCTCAGATCAAATCCCGCGATCGTTTGCAGCAGGGCGTCGGCGACCACCGGCTGGGAGAAGCGCAGCGGTTCTCCCTCGGCCAGGACGTGACGGGCGATCAGGGCATCCGCCGGCGCTTCGGCCACGGCGGGCGGCACCCCGGCCAGCTCCGCGGCGAGGCGGAGCGGCGCCTCGCTGAGCACGGCCACGGCGACCGCCAGCTCCTGTGCCTCGGCGCCGAGGTCGCGCAGGCGTGACAGCACCAGGCGCGTGACCGGAGCGGGAACCCGCAGGTGCTCGAGCTCGTCTCGTTCCGCTGCGTCCAGCAGGGCGATCACCAGAAGCGGGTTGCCGCCGGTGGCCGCCGCCAGCCGGTCCGTCAGCTCCTCGCCCGCGGCCGGCAGCCGAGCGGCGACGAGCTCCCCGATGGCCACGGCGCTCAGTGGTTCCGGCGTGATGGTCCCGCCGCTGCCGGCGATGGCGATGATCTGGTCCAGAGCCGCGCGGTCGGCGACCCACGCCCCGTCGCTGACCGTCAGGACCGCTCCGGCGCCGAGCTCATGCCGGCGCTCGGCGAGCTCGCCGAGGAAGCGGAGCGAGTCCGAGTCGGCCCACTGGGCATCGTCGACGACCAGGAGCAGTGGCCCCTCCGCTCGGATCAGCTCGCCGACGAGCGCGACCAGCCCCTCGATCAGGGGCGCCGCCACGCCGCCACCCGGGGCGTCGCCGTCGAACAGCGGGCGCGCCCGGCGCGACCAGCCGGTGCGCAGCAGCTCCGGCCGGCGGCGGACATCGGATTCCAGCAGCCGTCGCGCCAATCCAAACGACACCTCGGCGCCGAGCTCGGTCGCCCGTACCGTCCGGATACCAACCCCTGCCGATTGGCAGCGACGGGCGAGCCAGCGCACGAGAGCCGTCTTGCCGATACCCGGTGGCCCCTCCACGATCGCCACGCCACCGTCCCCGCTGGACACGCACCGCATCACCCGCTCAAGCAGCGCGCACTCCAGCTCCCTCTCGACCAGACCCATGTCCAGCCATGATGGCAATCGACGGACCGGAAAAGTTAAGGGGGTCACCCTGATGTCCGATCTCCTACGCTGATCGCCAGAGGGTTGCTGGGGGCAGTGACGTCTCGGATGGGGGCAAACGAAGGCCGGCTCGGAGCCGGCCGGATGGACAGGGGCAAGATGTGGGGCGCGGCCGACGCATGTGAGTCCTATGGGCTCACATGTGTCCGGTCAATCCCCGCGACGCCCGGGAGGGACCGGGGCCGGTGCCGTCCGGGGCGGCACCGGCGCCGGGGCGTGAGGTGCCCCCCACCGGGGCGTGCGGTGCCCCCACCGGGGTGGGCGGCACCCCGCCCCACGAGCCCGGCGCCGGCGGATCGGCGGCGCGCGACCTGCACCACGCGCCAAATCTGGCCCGCGCCCGCCGATCTGGCGCATTCTGGGGGCGGAGCGTGCGCGTGGTGACAGATCCGACGGGAGGTTTGAAATTTGGCGCATGGTGCACACGGAAATCCGGTGTAACCGCCTTGGAGTGGGCGCGGCTCAGGTCGCGGCCTGGGGCTCGACCGCGGCATCCGGGTCCGGGCTGCGCAGGGCCCGGATGAGCGTGGCGAGCGCGATCGCCCCGGCCGCCGTCTGGATGCCGAGGGAGACGAGCCGGTACAGGATGACGGCGGCTGCTCCGAGCTCGAGATTGACGCCGGACGCGGTGAGCACGCCGAGCGTGATCGGCTCGACTCCGCCGACGCCGCCGGGAAGCGGCAGCGCGTTGCCGAGCTGACCGAGCATGTAGGCGAGCACTGCCACGGCGATGGGCGGCGCGCCGTGCGCGGCGTGGAACGCCGCGATGAACACCCCGCAGTCACCGGCCCAGTAGGCGAACGCACCGAGGCTCAGGCCGGGCTCGCGGAGCCGGGCCGGGAGCTTCCGGAGGCCATCAGGGACAGCCCGGATGATGTCGCTGCCGATCCGGCTCCACCGGCTCCTGGGAGCACGGGGAAGCCGGCGGGCGCCGACGGTCGCCGCGCCGGCGATGCCCACGGTCGCTGCGACCAGGCCGAGCGGCGCGAGCGCCACAGGGACGGGCGCGTGCCCGGAGCCGACGCCCAGGGCAGCACCGGCGCCGAGCAGGATCGCGGCCAGGACGTAGGGCAGGTTGAAGACGGCGCCGTGGATCACGCTGCGGCTCATGACGACTCGGAACGGCATCCCGCTGCGCTCCAGGGCCCAGATGCGGACAGCGGGTCCTCCGGCCCCCGTGGGGACGATGACGAACGCGCCGAGCTCGGCGATCCCTATCTGGGCCCCGCGACGGGCTCGCAGGCGGTGGGCGCCGTGGGAGAAGACCCTCTGGAACAGCACGCCGTAGGCGGCGCAGGCGGCGATCTCCAGGACGATCTCCAGAGCGATCCATCCGGGGCTCGCCTCGCGCAGCCGCTCGCCCGTGCCGGGGATGAGCCCGGCGAAGGCGACCACGACCGCGGCCACCAGCGCGGCGAAGAGCACGGCCTGCACCGCCAAGGACCGGCGGCGCCGATGGCCCCCGGGGCGGCGGTGGCCCCGATGGCGTCCGTCGTGACTGGAATCAGCAGAGCTCATGGCGGGCCACGACATGAGACGGTAGCCGGAGCAGACCGGACCGCCGGACGGCCCACGGCCCGCCCGCGGGGCCGGTCCGCTGCCGCCGGACAGGGCCCGGCGCGGCGCTACGTGCTCACACCTGCGACGGCCTCCGCGCCAGCCTCGGCGGCGTTGCCGTTGCCGTTGCCGTTGCCGTTGCCGGCTCCGGCGTGGTTGCCGGCTCCGGCGCCCGTGGTCCGGAACCGGTCGCGGTAGGCGGCGGGCGTGGTGGAGAGCTCGCGCCAGAACGCACGCCGCATCGTCTCGTCAGAGCCGAAGCCGGTGGCCCGGGCGATGCTTGCCAGCGGCTCGTCGCTCCGTTGCAGACGGAGCTTCGCCGCTTCGACGCGCACACGCTCGATGTAGCGCCCCGGCGTGATGCCCAGCTCGCGGTGGAACACGCGCGTGAGGTGGCGGACGCTGAAGCCGGCGCGGTCGCTCAGGACCTCCAGAGAGTGGTCGGCGCTGGGGTCCCGCGAGATCTCGTCGAGCACGGTCCGCAGCGGGGGGTTCGCCGTGGTGGGGAGATCGAGGCGGACGCTGAACTGCGCCTGGCCACCCGGTCGCTGCATGAAGACGACGAGGTGGCGAGCGACGTCGCGGGCCAGTTCGGCGCCGTGGTCGGCCTCGACGAGCGCCAGGCAGAGATCGATCCCGGCGGTGATTCCCGCGGAGGTGTGGATCGGCCCGTCCGCGAGGAAGATCGCGTCGGAGTCGACCGTGATCTGCGGATAGTTCAGGGCGAGGTCGGCGGCGAGCTCCCAGTGCGTGGTGGCGCGGCGGCCGTCGAGCAGTCCGGCCGCAGCGAGCACGAATGCGCCGGCGCACACCGAGGCGATACGGCGACAGCGCCGGGACACGGCGGCGACCGTCGTGATCAGCTGAGTGTCGGCGATGATCGCCGGCCAATCGGCCGAACCGGGAACCACCAAGGTATCGATCCGCAGCGGGAGGTCGGCGAACGCACAGTCGACGCCCAGGCGCGTCCGGCCTCCGGCCACGATGTCGCCCCCGTCCGGCGACGCTACGAGGACGCGGTAGCCCGCTCCGCGCTCGCGGGCGGCTCCGAACACCTCGATCGGACCGGTGAGGTCGAGGAGCTGCACGCCGTCGTAGGCGAGGATCACGATGGTGTCGGACCGAGCGGGGATGCATCGAGCATATGGGGCCGGATGTGAGGGTCACACGTCCTTGCGGTCAGGTGTGGACCGGTGAACACCTTCGACATGACGCCTGCGCCCGGGACGCGCCCACAGCGAACGGCACACCCCTGCCTTCCTTGGCCCCACCGACCCTCTCGTGGCTCCACCCCAGCCGTGCGGTCGCGATCTGATCATCGTCGGCCAGCGCATCCGCCATCAGGCTGCCGCCCACCATCCGCCGGCGAGGCGGGTGGTGTCCAGCCGCCTCGGGACCACGGGCCCGCGCGCGAGCCTCAACCCCTGGCCGGCGGCGCGCGCAGGTTGCCCGGCGACTGGCTGCGTGTCCGGAACCCGCGGCCTGAGCGCCCTCGCCCGGTCCCGCAATTCCCCCCGTCAGCAGCCGCATCGTGCTTCGCCCGGTCCCGCAATTCCCCCCGTCAGCAGCCGCATCGTGCTGATGGTGGCGGCGGCCTGCCTCCGATCAGGAGGCAGGAGTAGAGTGGGTCGTCGAACTCCGAGCGGGCCGGATGGTACGTAGCGGCACCTGGAAATCTGACTGTCGTGGCTATTTGAGACGGTCTCCCGCGGCCGCAATCGGATCACCGGAGGATCGGGAAGACCGCTCCTGCTCGTTGCGCCATACGGGACGGGAGCAGTCGGTCACTGTCACCGTCGGGCCTGCCAATGACACCCCGTCTTATCTATTGGAGGTGTGATGGAAACCTACGAAGCTCCCATGACTTTTGATGGGAATACGCTAGGCCAGCACCGACACATCTGCGCGTTTTTCAACAGCGTTGAGGAGCAGCACCGTGTGCTCGGCGGCTATGTCAGGGACGGCTTCGATCACGGGGACAAGACTTTTCATTACGTTGACCCCGAGCGTTGGGATGAACATCTGAAGTGGCTCCGCGACGAGGGTGTCAATGTGGAGGAGGCGCTCGCCTGCGGTCAACTGGACGTCCGCCGGTGGGAGGACGGTCCCCTGCACGGTGGCGGCTTCGATCTGGACAGCTGGATAGCGACGTTCGAGGACATGCTGCAGGCCGGGCCGGCGGCGGGCTACGGGCAGACGCGGATCATGGGGCACATGGAATGGGCACTCGCCGATCTACCGGGCGTCGAGGACCTCATGGAATATGAGACGCGCGTCAACAACGTGATCCCCAAGTACGAGGACACGGTCATCTGCACGTATGACCTGTCGAAGTTTGGCGCGGAGTTCGTGATCCACGCGCTGCGGACTCATCCCCTCGTCATCATCGGGGGGCTGCTGCAGGAGAATCCGTTCTTCGTGCCGCCTGACCAGTTGTTGCTGGAGATGCGCTCGCGCCGGCCGGCGCGCAACGGTTCAGACACGGCGTAGATGCTCATCGAGACCCAGGGGGAGATTGTTCGGCTGCGTGCCGTTCTCCGGGATCTCGTTGCGCTGTCCACGATCCCGGCGATGTGGATCGGCCGGGATCCCCCTGGTGTGGCCGCGGGTCTCGCCGACGCGCTGACCAGGCTGTTACAGGTCGATTTCGCGTTCGTGCGCCTGTGCGACCCTGGCGGCGCCGGCGCGGTCGACGTGATGCGGGGAGATGGCTGGAGGACGTTCTCACAATGGCTGGATCGGCGCCTGTCCGGCAGGGGCCGGCTCTCGGCCAAGGAGGTCGTTCCAGGGCTCGGCGAGCAGCGTGGCCGCGGAGTCGTGATCCCGATCGGTGTCAATGCGGAGGCCGGTGTCGTCGCTGCCGCATCTGATCGCAGCGACTTTCCGACCGACTTCGATCAGCTGCTGCTCTCCCTGGCCGCAAATCACGCTGCCGCTGCGTTCCAGGCATCGCGCCTCATCCATGAGCGCATGCGAGCCGAGGACGAGCTGCGCCACGCGCGCCACGACCTCGAGGTGAGGGTCGCTGAGCGAACCGCCGAGCTACGACGAACGGAAGGCTATCTGGCCGAGGCGCAGAGACTCGCGCACACGGGCAGCTTCGCCCTGAGCGTCCCGGCCGGGGAGCCGACCCACTCCTCCCATGAACATTCGCGCCTGCATGGGTTCGCCGCGGCGCACCGGCTCCCGTCGCTGGACGAGTTTCTGCGGCGGATTCATCCGGAGGACCGGGTGCGGTGCATCGCGGCGCTCGAACGCGCGATGCGCGACGCCACCAGCTTCGAGATCGAGTACCGGGTCGTGCTCCCGCCGAGCCCGCCACGACACATACGCGCGATCGCCCACCCGGTCCTGGGTGCATCCGGAGAGCTGGAGGAATTCGTCGGCACCGTCATGGACGTCACCGAGAGCAGGCGCGCCGAGGAAGAGCGACAGGCACAGCTGTGGTTCTTCGAGAGCATGGATCGGATCAATCGCGCCATCCAGGGCACCGACGAGGCCGAGCAGATGATGAGCGACGTTCTCGACGCTCTCCTGCCGATCTTCGGATGCGACCGGGCGTGGCTGGTGTACCCATGCGAGCCGGAGGCCGCGTCGCACCGCGTGTGCCAGGTGCGCTCACAGCCGGAATACACGTGCCCGGGCGGCACTCCCCCGGAGATTCGAAACGGTCCGGCGCTCGCAGAGGCGTTCCGGACGGTGCTGGCGGCCAGCGACCCCGTGCGTTTCGACCCGGAGTCCGGGAACGCGCTGCCGTCACTGATCGCGGAGCGGTTCAAGCTCAGGTCGGTCATGGCCACGGCCCTTCAGCCCACGGTCGACAGTCCGTACATGCTGGGCCTGCAGCAGTGCTCGCACCGCCGTGTGTGGACGGCGCAGGAGGTGAGGTTGTTCCAGGGCATCGGGCGACGCGTCGCCGATGCGCTGGACGCGCTGTTGATGCTCCGGGACCTGCGGGAGGCGCATCAGACCGTGGAGGCGAGCCGTGATGAGCTGCAGGTGCTGGTCGAGGAGCAGGCGGCGTTGCGGAGAGTTGCGACGCTGGTCGCGAGCGGGGCGCCGCCGCAGCAGGTGTTCGCCGGGGTGACGGAGGAGATCGGCCAACTGCTTCCCGTCGATCTGGTGGGCATGGGCCGCTACGAGCTGGATCGCGCCCAGACGATCGTGGCCGCGTGGGGCGGGGCGGTCAAGCACTTTCCCGTCGGCCGCAGGTTGAGCTTGGGCGGGGAGAACCTGGCGACGATGGTGTTGGACACCGGCCGCCCGGCCCGCAAGGACAGCTACGGGGATGCCTCGGGCCAGGTCGGTGTCAATGCCCGCAAGACGCGCTTTCGATCGGCAGTTGGAACGCCGATCAATGTCGACGGTCGTCTCTGGGGCGTCGTGATCGCCGGCACATCGGCAGACCAGCCGCTGCCGGCGGATACCGATGCCCGCCTCGCCGACTTCACCGACCTGCTGGCGACGGCGATCGCGAACGCCGAGAGCCGCGCGGCGCTCGCCGCCTCACGCGCCCGTGTCGTTGCCGCCTCGGACGAGACACGGAGGCGGATCGAGCGCGATCTTCACGACGGGACACAGCAGCGCCTCGTCTCCCTTGGGCTCGAGCTGCAGGCGGCGCGAAGTGCGGTGCCACCGGAGCTCGGCAAGCTCGCCGAGCAGTTGTCGCGCGTGGCCGGCGGACTTCAGAACGTCTTTGACGAGGTCAGGGAGATCTCCCGCGGGATCCATCCGGCGATCCTGTCCGAGGGGGGCCTCGAGCCGACCCTCAAAGCGCTCGCACGCCGGTCGGCGGTGCCGGTCGAACTGGAGCTGCGCGGCGTTGGGCGGTTGCCGGAGCATCTCGAGGTGGCGGCGTACTACACGGTCTCTGAGGCCCTGACCAATGCCGCCAAGCACGCGCACGCGTCGGTGGTCCAGGTCGAGCTGGAGACTGACGATGCCACCCTGCGGCTGGCGATTCACGACGACGGGCTTGGAGGCGCCGATCCCGCGCACGGATCAGGACTCGTCGGGCTCAGCGATCGGATCGAGTCGCTCGGCGGCCGGCTGCAGATCACCAGCGTCCCCGGACGCGGGACGACGCTGCTGATCGAGATCCCGGTCGACGCGCAATGATCGCCTGAACGCCGGTGCGCGGTGGCGCGGCTCGGGCTTGTGAATGTGACAGCGACGGTCCGGCGGCGGAGGACGGGTCCTGGCCGCGTCGATTATTACTGCGATAGGGGACCCCGACGCGGAGAGGAAAAGGATGCCAGCTCTGTTCATCCATGGAAACCCTGACAGCGCATCGCTGTGGGACCGGGTTCGTGACAACCTCGATGGTTACCACGGTGAGGTCGTCGCCGCAGACCTTCCCGGTTTCGCGCAGCCGGGGCCGGACGGATTCGCCCGCACGAAGGAAAGCTACGTCGATTGGATCGTGGCGCGACTGGACGAGCTCGGGGGCGAGGTTGACCTGGTCGGTCACGACTGGGGCTCGCTCCTCGTCCAGCGGGTCGCCTCGATCCGGCCGGACCTGCTCAACACCGTGGCCTGTGGCGGCGCGGCGATCGATACGGAATACGAGTGGCACCCGCTGGCGCAGGTGTGGCAGACGCCAGGCGACGGCGAGCGCTACATGGAGGAGGAGCTGACCGACGAGTTCGGGATCTCGCATCTGATCGAGAACGAGGTGCCACCTGAGGACGCTCGCCGCAACATCTGGCTCACGCGGCACGGAAAGGCGACGATCCTCGAGCTCTACCGGTCGGCCGTGCACATCGGCGCCGAGTGGCAACCGGACCTGGAACGGCTCGAGGTGCCGGCGATGGTGATCTGGGGCCGCAACGACCCGTATGTGCCGCTCATGTACGG
>DASZMK010000044.1:0-13005 GCA_035551855.1 Solirubrobacteraceae bacterium | reverse complement strand
AGCTGGCAATCCACCAGCGGGTCGGCGAGCGCGGCGCGCACATCCGCCGGCCGGCGCAGGCCCCGCTCCGCCCGCAGCAGCCCGGGCTCGAGTCCCGCGTGGTGGGCGGCGGCGAGGAGCCGGCCCATCGCCTCCGGGCGGCCCCACACGCCATCCGGCAGCTCGAACAGCGACGGGACAGGGCGGCCCAGGGCGAGCAGATAGAAGCCGCCGTCGAACACCAGGCCGACGGAGACGTCGCAGCCGGCGTGCAGATCGTCGAGCGCTCCGTCGGCGTGAGCCGGGCGCCACCGGTAAAGCTCCGGCCAGGCCACGAGCACCGGCCCGTCACGCTCGCCGAACAGGCGCTCGACCGCCCCGGCCAGCCGCCGCGACGCACCGCCGCCGGTCTGGGGAAACAGCGCCACGTCGTCGGCGGCGAGGTCCCGCAGCGCCGGTTCGCCGGCCGCGGGCGCATAGGCGACGTGGACCTGACCCGGTGCGACGAGCGCCGCCCAGGCCAGGGCCCGCTCGAGCAGGAGCCGCTCGAGCCGCAGGTTGCGCTCGGCCCCCAGCAGCCCGGCCAGCTCCGGCCTGCCCGGCTCGGCATCCGGCGCCTGCGCCATCAGCAGGACGCGAGGACCCCCGGCGTCCGGCTCGGCAGCGGCGGTCTGTCCCGGCGACGCCAACCCGCTCAGGTCCCGCCGAGGCGGAACATCGTGCCGGCCGGGCTGGGGATTGCGGCGCTGAGCCGCCGGACCGCGCCGGCGAGCACATCAGCGAACACCGCGGAGCTGCGGCTCATGAGCGTCTGCAGCGTCGTCACCGGCGTCGGCTCGCCGGGCATGACCTCGTTGGCGTAGTCGGTCACGAACCCCATCAGCGCGAACGGCAACTCGAGCTCGCCGCACAGCACGGTCTCCGGGCCGCCGGTCTGGCTGACGGCGACAACCCCGCGGCCGGCGAGCTGGGCGATCTCAGACGGGGTGTTGAAGCGCGGGCCGTCGACATGCCCGTAGGTTCCACCGTCACGGGCGGCGTGGCCGGCCTCGGCTGCGGCGTCCAGCAGTGCCCGGCGCACCTCCTCGGAGAACGGGCCGCCATGCAGCACCCAATGGCCACGCTGCGGATCGGCGACCCGGACGAAGACCGTGCACAGCGAGCCGTCCGGGAGGCGGTTGGAGGGAAAGTGCAGGTCGTCGAACACCACGAGCGATCCCAGCTGGAGCGACGGGTCGACGGCTCCGCAGGCGGTGCAGCCGACCACAGCCGTGGTCTCCAGCTCGCGCAGCGCCCAGATATTGGCGCGGTGCTGGACCTGGTGCGACAGACGGACATGGCCGGCGCCGTGGCGGGAGACGTGGAGGACGTCGACGTCGGCCAACGCGCCCCGGGAGATCTCGACCGGTCCGAACGGCGTCTCGTGCTCGCGGATCTCAGCGGCGGCGAATCCCGGCAGCGAGTGCGTCCCGGATCCCGTGATGATCGCCACCGGCATCGCGGCCGGATGCTACTTCAGCCATCGCGGGCGCCATCGCGTCCGGGCGAGGCCGCGGTCAGGCCACCGCCGGCAGCTCCGGCCGGTGCTCGGCCAGCCACTGGTCGAGCACGTTGGCCTTGTGGGTGTCCTCGTAGACCTCGTACTCCATCAGCCGGCCCCACCGCATGCGCCCCCAGATGACGTAGCGGTTCTCGTAGACGGTGGATCCGCCCGCGTCGAGCAGGTAGTCGCGGGCTCGGATGCACAGCCGGGTCCGCCACGGCGGACCGGCGGCGACCACCTCGTCCGGGTACGCCTGGATGCCGGTGGCGATGAAGCGCTGCAACCACCGGGCCACCTCCGCCTTCCCGCGGTACTGGCCGGCCCACGAGTTCTGCCCCGGGAAGGTCAGCGTCACATCCGGCGCGTCGAGCATGAGCAGCAGCCGCGCATCGCCGGCCCGCAGCCGCTGCATGAGATACGAGATGAGCTTCGCCGCCAGCCAGGATTGCATCGCCGACCTCCGCTAGATTGATCGCTCTAGCGACGACTGTAGAGCGATCGCTCTAATTCCGCAAGCGAGAGTTCCCGCCATGTCCGACACCCGTGAACGAATCGTCCAGGCCAGCGCCGAGCTGCTCAGCCGGCAGGGATATGCCGCCACCGGGGTCAAGCAGATCGTCACCGCGGCCCAGGCCCCCTTTGGATCGATCTATCACTTCTTTCCCGGCGGCAAGGAGGAGCTCGGCGCCGAGGCGATCCGGCGCTCAGGCCGGCTGTACGAGCTGCTCATCCCGGCCGTGTTCGACCCGGCGCCGGACCTCGTCAGCGCCGTGCGGGCGTTCTTCGCCGGCGCGGCCGAGCACCTGCGGGAGACCGACTACGCCGACGCCTGCCCCATCGCCACCGTCGCCCTTGAGGTGTCGAGCACGAGCGAGCCGATGCGCCAGGCGTGCGCCGACGTGTTCGAGAGCTGGATCGCGGCGGGATTGCCCCGGTTCACGGAGGGCGGCCTCGGCGAGGACGCGGCCCGGAGGCTCGTGATCGCGATGATCGCCGCGCTGGAGGGGGCGTTCGTGCTGGCTCGGGCGACGCGGAACACCGAGGCGCTGGCGGTGGCGGGTGAGCTGATCGCGGCCGCGACGGAGCGGGCCCTGCAGGATGCGCCAAATCAGATCCGTGCCGGCTGATCTGGCGCAGATCGAGGGCTGAGCGTGCGTGGGGCGCCAGATCGTGTGGGCGGCGCATGATGTGGCGCACCACCCACGCCGAAATCCGAGGCGCCGGCGCGGGACTGGTCCGACGGTGCCCGGCACTTGGGGCTAATGCGGAACGCGCCCGGCGCCCGCCCCGGGCTCCGTCGCGGGTCCGCGGGGCGGCGCGATGCCCAGCACCCGCATCGCCTTGAGTCCCAGGGAGAGCTTTTCCCGTCCGTCGGTGGAGGAGACGTCGAGGCCGGTCAGCTCGCGCACGCGCTCGAACCGATAGCGGATCGTGTGGCGGTGGGTGATCAGGCGCGACGCCGTGGCGTTGACGTTGGCGTCGCAGTCCAGGAACGTCGCCAGCGTCCCCAGCAGGTCGGTCTCGTACTGCTCGTCGTAGGCGACGAGCGGGCGGACGGTCTCCTTGTAGAAGCGCTTGAGCTCGGCTGGATCGCTCATGTACGGCAGGAGCAGCTGGTAGGTGCCGGTCTCCTCGTAGGCGAGCTCGATTCGCTCGGCATCGCCCTCGACGACGTTGAGGGCGAGCAGCGCCTCGTTGTAGGCGCGGTGGAGATCCAACGGATCCTGTGCGCGGCGGCTGCGCCCCAGCCGGAACGCGAACCCGGCCAGCCCCGCCTCCAGCTCGCGCAGCACCGCCGCCGACACCCGGCGCCCGGCCTCCCCGTCGGCGTCCGGGATCAGCAGGACGACCTCACTGCCGTCGACCTCGGTCGGCGCGGCGATCGAGCCTGAGGCGATCGACCGCGCCCCCCGGCCGGCCACGGCGAGCAGCCGCCGGCGCCAGTCCTCCTCGGTGGGCGTGCGCGCGTGGGCCCGGACGACGGCGACACTCGCGCCGGCGGACAGGTCGCTGCCGAGCTCCTTGCCGCGAGCGATGAGGTCGTCGCGGTCGCCGATGTGGCGCCCCAGCACCGCCCGCTGAAAGCTCGTCGCCGCCTCCTCGGAGGCTCGCTCCGGCGCGCGGACGCGCTCCACCTCGGACGCGATCAGGGTCGTCACCAGCCGCAGCAGCGCCCCGTCCGGAGTCTCCTCGCGCGTGCGCATCCGCAGCTGACCCACCGGGGCCTCGGCGACCTTCAGCTCCAGGGTGTTCACATCATCGCCCCCGCGCATGAGCGAGCGCTCGTCCGCGGGGGACCGAGCCGCGACGGCCAGCACGGTCGCGGAGCGATCGATCAGGATGAGGCTGGCGTCGAGCGCGCGCGCGGCGGCGCGGAGGATCTCCGGCAGGCCGGCCCCGGCCTCCACGGCATCCGTGATGGCCGCGAACGCGGCCAGGTCCGGGGCACGGGAGCGGTCACGGCGCTCAGCGCTCTCAGCCACGTCGCTCACGCTCCGATCCGGCACCACGCAGGCGGCCGGCTAGAAGACCCGCGGCCACTCGAGGATGACGAGTGCGCCGAGCAGAACCCCGGCGCCGACGAGCGCCGCCAGGACGTACAGGGAGAGCACCACGACCGCGGCGCGCTCCAGCGGCCGCCGGTAGGCGGTGATGGAGGGGGCCACGACGAGACTGCAGAACGCGACCAGGCCGATGACGGCGCACCCGGCGCCGACGATGTAGGTGACGGTGTTGTTGCTCACGGCTCGCAGCCCGAATTTTGCCGCAATGCGCCGCTGCCCGTAACCGGGCGTCTCAGAGCGCGCAATTTCCGGGAAAAGCGCCCCCAAGTCGGCGTGGATGACGGCTCGTTGGGCGTGTGGACGCCTATTCGTTCGGCATTGGATCGAGGACCCCTCTGCCGACGGGGGCGGCAACCGTCGCTCGCGGGAAGCTCGCCTGCAGCGAGTGGGCGGCCGCGGTGGCCCGGTCTGGCCCATCCTCGCCCCGGTACAGGCCGATGACCGTGGGTCCGGATCCGCACACCAGCGCCCGGTCGGCGCCGGCGTCCCGGGCCGCCTGCAGGGCATCCTCGATGACCGGCGCCAGCGATACCGCGGCCGGCTGCAGGTCGTTGACGATCCACGCGTCCGGCAGCCGGTCCGCGACGACCGAGGTCAGCTCATCCCGGAGAGCGGCGAGCTCGTCGCTCGTCCTGGCCAGGCCGAGGCGGTCCGCCTCCCGGTAGACGGCGGCGGTCGGCAGCGGAGACGGCTGGGGAAGGACAAGCACGCCGTACGGCGGCAGCCCGGGCAGCGGGAGGAGCACGTCGCCGGCTCCGGTACCGATGCTCGGACCGGGATCCACCTGGGCGGGCACGTCCGCACCCAGGCCGGCCGCGATCCGGGCGACCGCGCCCGGATCGACCGGGGCCAGGCGCGGAGCGAGCCGCAGCACCGCGGCGGCGTCGGCCGATCCGCCGCCCATGCCGGCGGCGACCGGGATGCGCTTCTCGATCGCCACGCACAGCCCCGGCGGGTCCCAGCCGGCGGCGCGCAGGGCGGCGACGGCGTCGGCGACGAGGTTCCGTCCCGGCACGCCCGCGCAGACCACCCGGTCCCCGGACGGGGCGGCCGTGACCGAGAGCTCGTCGGCGAGGGTCAGCGAGTCGAACAGCGTCAGCAGCTCATGCCGTCCGTCGGCACGGGGCGGCCCCAGGAACAGGCAGAGGTTGACCTTGGCGTAGGCGCGCTCGAGCGCGGGGAGCGTCATGTGGCGATCCGCCGGGCGAGCTCGCGGAACTCGGCGGGGGTGAGGCGCTCGGCGCGTTCGTCGGCGGGATGTCCGAGCTCGAGGAGGCCGGCGCGCGCCCGGTCGCGCACATCGGAGGGAAATCCGCCGCCGGCCAGCGCCAGCGATCTGGCCAGCGCCTTGCGCCGGTGAGCGAACGCGGCGTGAACCAGGGCGGTCACGGGCGGCTCGGCGCCGGGGGCAAACCTTCGGAGTCCGAGGAGCACGGAGTCGACGTTGGGCACCGGCCGGAACACCGAGCGCGAGACGGGGCGCAGCACCCTGACCTGGCAGGCCAGCTGGGCCAGGACCGACGGCACGCCGTAGGCGGAGGTCCCGGGCGAGGCGGCGAAGCGCTCCCCCACCTCACGCTGGACCATGACCACCCACTGCGTGAGGCTGGGCAGCGCGTCGATGGTGCGCAGGACGAGCGTGGCCGCGACGCCGTACGGCAGGTTGGCCACCATCTTGCCCGGCGGCGGGGAGAGCGCGGCCAGGTCGAGCTCGAGCGCGTCGGCGACGTGCAGCGACACGTTGTCGAAGGAGGCGAGCTCGCCGCTCAGGCGCTCGCGCAGCCGCTCGTCGACCTCGACCACGTGCAGATGCGCGACGCGCGGGGCCAGATACGTGGAGAGCACGCCGGGGCCGCCGCCGACCTCGAGCACCACGTCGGCTGACGAGAGCTCGGCCAGACGGCCGATGACGTCGAGGATGTTGCGGTCGACGAGGAAGTTCTGACCGAGGTCACGCTGACGCGCCGAGCGCGCGCTCACCATCGAAAGAGTGCCGCGGCGTTGGCATCGACCGCCCGCTCGAGCTCGGCGTAGGAGACGCGCCGCTCGACGGCGAGCGCCTGCGCGGTGGCGACGACATGGGCGGGCTGGTTGGGCCTGCCGCGCACGGGCTGGGGAGACAGGTACGGGGCGTCGGTCTCGACGAGCAGCCGGCCCGCCGGCACGCGCAGCGCCGCGTCGCGGAGGTCGCCGGCGCTGGGGTACGTGACGTTGCCGGCGAACGAGAACCACCAGTCCTCATGGGCGAGGCAGTCCTCGACCCGCGACGCCATCGAGAAGCAGTGCAGGATCACCTGGAGCCCGCCGGCGTCCTCGCCGAGCAGCGCCAGCGTGTCATCGTCGGCGGCGCGGGTGTGGATGACCAGCGGCTTGCCGACGCGGCGAGCCAGCTCGATCTGAGCCAGGAAGGCCCGCTTCTGGTCCTCATGGGGGGCGTGGTCGCGGTAGTAGTCCAGACCCGTCTCGCCGATGGCCACGCATTTCTCGTGGGCGGCGAGCGCCTCCAGCTCGGCCAGGTCGGCGTCGTCGAACCCGGTCGCCGAGTTGGGGTGACGTCCGATCGCCGCGTAGACCTGCGGGAAGTCCTCGGCGGCGGCCAGCGCCGCCCGGCAGGAGGCGCCGTCGGTCCCGACGGTGACGATCCGCATGACGCCCGCCTCGGCCGCGGCGGCGACCAGGTGCGCGGTGGGGGGTTCGCAGAAGTCCAGGTGCGTGTGGCTGTCGACCACGTCAAGCGCGCTTGGGGAACAGGGGCTCGAGCGCGGCGACTGTCTGACCGCCGCCTCGCGCCGCGAACTCCGCGCCGGAGATGGAGAGGTCCGGAGCGCCCAGCGCATGGAGCAGGGTCGCGGTGCTCTCCGGCATGTAGGCGGCGAGCAGGACGCTGATCGCCCGGACGGCCTCGGTCAGGGAGGTCAGCGCCTCATCCAGCGCGCCGGCGGAGGCCGGATCCTTGGCCAGCTGCCACGGCGCCCGCTCCTCCACGTACCGGTTGGCGCGGCGCACCCGCTGCCAGATCTCCTCGAGGGCCGTCGTCACCTCGGCGCAGTCGAGCAGCCCCGACACGCGCGCGGGCAGCCCGGCGAACTCGCGGCGCAGCTGGGGATCGGTCTCCACCTCCGGAACGCGGCCGTCGCGGTAGCGCCGGATCATCGCGATGGTGCGGCTGGCCAGGTTGCCGTACTCGTTGGCGAGCTCGGACTCGTAGCGAGCGGTGACCGCGTCCATGCCGACCGCGCCGTCGGTCCCGAAGGGCACGTCCCGCATCAGGTAGAAGCGCAGCGCATCCGTGCCGAACTGGTCGATGACCTCAAACGGATCGAGAACATTGCCCAGCGACTTGCTCATCTTGCGCCCGTCCGCGCCCAGGAGAAAGCCGTGCACGAACACGTGGTGGGGCAGCGCCAGGCCGGCCGCCATCAGCATCGCGGGCCAGAAGACCGTGTGGAACTTCAGGATGTCCTTGCCGATGACGTGAAACGTCGCCGGCCAGAAGCGTGACGTCAGGTCCTCACCCGGCCGGGCGTACCCGAGCGCCGTGTAGTAGTTGAGCAGCGCGTCGAACCACACGTAGAAGACGTGCTCCGGATCCCACGGCACGGTGACGCCCCACTTGAGGTGCTTGCGCGACAGGGAGATGTCCTGCAACCCGGAGGCGATGAACGCCCGCGCTTCGTTGTAGCGCGCCGCCGGCATGACGAAATCCCGCTGCTCGTTGTACAGACGCTCGAGGGGTTCCTGGAACGTGGAGAGGCGAAAGAACCAGTTCTCCTCCTGGTGGAGCTCGAGGGGGATCTCGTGGATGGGACAGCGATTCCCCTCGGCGATCTCGTTCTCGACCTTGAAGTCGGCGCACCGGGGGCAGTACCACCCCTCATACAGCCCCTTGTACGTGTGGCCGTTGTCATGGACGCGCTGGAGGACCTCCTGCACCCGGCGCTTGTGCTCCTCGTCGGTGGTGCGGATGAAGAAGTCGTTGGATGCGTTGAGCCGAGGCGCCAACGCCTTGAACCGCTCCGCATTGCGATCGGCCAGCTCCTGCGGCGTGACGCCCTGCGCCTGGGCGGCGTCGGCGACCGGCTCGCCGTGCTCGTCGGTCCCGGTGAGGAAGAACACGTCGTCGTCTCGCTGGCGCATATGGCGCGCCAGCACATCGGTGGCGATGGTGGTGTACGCGTGGCCGAGGTGGGGCTGCGCGTTGACGTAGTAGATGGGGGTGGTGATGTAGTAGGACATCCTCTGGGCTCAAATCTATCCGGCTGGGGTCGGCGGGCCGCGGTCGGCCGGGGCCGGCGCCGCTGTCGGCCGGGGCCGGCGCCGCGGTCGGCCGGGCCCGGCGCGGCGGTCGGCCGGGGCCGGCCGCGCCCGGAGCCTCAGGCGGACACGGCTCCGCGAAACGGGCGCGAGCTCAGCCGCATCCCCCACGACCGGCCAATGCACCGGCTTTCGCCGTGCGTCATGCGACAAATGAGGAACCGCTCCGGTGATCTGGCGCAAACTCGCGGCTGAGCCTGCGGTCTGCGCCGAATCGCAGGCGGCGGTCCGGATTTGGCACGTTCTGCATGGCGGCCGGGGTGGCCCCGCGCGGCGGCCCGGGTGGCCCGTTGCGTCGCCCCGTGGCCCCGCGCGTCGGCCCGGGCACCCGCCGCGTCAGCCGGCGCGGGGCGGCGCCGTCGTCGAGCGCACGACGAGCGACGGCTCCACCACGCGGACGATGCTGGGCCGGCGGTTGTCGATGCGGTCGAGGAGGAGCTCGAGGGCCATCTGCCCCATCTCCGAGCGCGGCTGGTGGATGGTGGTCAGCGAGACGTGGGCGAGATGGGCGATCGAGACGTTGTCGTAGCCGACGATGGAAACGTCGCCGGGCACGGCGACGCCGGCCTGGTCCAAGCCTCCCAGCAGCCCGGCGGCGACGAGGTCGTTGGCGGCGAACACCGCGGTCGGCAACGCTGGGCCGGCGAGCAGCTCGCGCGCGGCGGCGACCCCGGCCTCCTCGGTGAAGTCCCCGCGGATGACCGTCGTGCCCGCCGCCAGCCTGCGCAGGCGCATGCCGCGCAGGAACGCGGTGCGGCGCTGGGGGCCGCCGGCGCCGCTGCCGCCGTCGACGTGGGTGATCCGCTCGTGGCCGAGCGCGAGCAGATGCTCGAGCACCAGGTCGACCCCGTGGGCCTCGTCGATGACGACGAAGTCGGCGTCGATGCCCCTGACCCGGCGGCCCACCATGACGACGGGAACCTCGGCGGCGGCGGCGCGGATGTCCGCCACCTGCATCCGGGGGCTGACCAGGATCACGCCGTCGACGCGGTACTCCAGCAGCGTCGCCAGAGCGGCGCGCTCACGCCGGGCCTGACGGCCGCCGGCGCTGATCAGCATCTGATAGCCGAGCTGCGAGGCGAGCTCCTCCACCCCGCCCGCGATCTCGGCGAAGAACGGATTGCGCAGGTCGTCGAGCACCACGCCCACGGTCTTGGTGCGGCGGCTGGCCAGGCTGCGCGCCATCGCGTTGGGCCGGTAGCCGAGGCGTTCGGCGGCGGCGAGCACCCGGGCCCTCCTCGACTCCGAGACATTGGGTTGCTCGCGCATCACCAGCGAGACCAGCGCGCGAGAGACGCCCGCCTCTCTCGCCACGTCCTCCATCGTCGGCGCCCGCCGCGGGACGGTGCTGAGGGATTCGCGCTGTGCCATGGCGGCGGCGGGAGCTTACTTGGAGCGCGACAAGCTCACAACCGAATTGTCGCGCTCCAATACGAGACGTCGCACGATGCGCGAAAGGAGCGCCACGGCCTTGACGCCGGTGCAGAACCGCGGATATAGTCGCCGCTTCGCTGCTTAGAGCGCTCTAAGCGCTCGCGTTGCTTAGAGCGCTCCAACACCGAGGGAGAGACGAGGAGTGGAGCACTCAGCCGGCCGGCCGCGGGCGGCGCAACCGACGGATGGGCCCGGGCGCGCGCCTGCCCCCAGCACCGCGTACGATCCGGGGTCGTACCGCATCGCCGGGGCCCCCATCTCCTGGGGGGCGTGCGAGGTACCCGGATGGGGAGACATGCCGGACCCGGAGACCGTGCTGGGCGAGATGGCCCGGCTGGGGCTGCAGGGGACGGAGCTCGGAGCTCCCGGCTTCCTCCCCCACGACCCCGGGGCCCTCACCGCCCTGCTGCGCCGGCACGGCCTGCAGTTCGTCGGCGCGTTCGTCCCCCTCGTGCTCCACGAGCAGGACGCCACCGCCGCCCGGCGGATGGCCCGCGACACGCTGGGGCTCCTGTCCGAGGCCGGCGGCCAGGTGCTGGTGGTGGCCGTGGTCCTGGACCTGGACTGGAGCGCGCCGCGTGAGCTCGACGACGCCGAGTGGCGCCGGCTGGCCACTCGCGCTGGAGAGATCGAGTCGCTGGCGACCGAGTACGGGGTGACGTTCGCCCTGCACCCGCACGTGGGGACGGTGATCGAGACCGCGGCCCAGGTGGAGCGCGGCCTGGCCGAGACGAGCGTCGGCTGGTGCCTGGACACCGGTCACCTCGTCATCGGAGGAAGCGATCCGGCCCGCTTTGCCCGCGACCACGGCGACCGCGTCACCCACGTGCACCTCAAGGACGTCGACGGGGACCTCGCAGCCGAGGTGCGCGGCCGGCGGGTCTCACTCCTTCAGGCAACAAAGCGGGGTCTGTTCCGGCCCCTGGGCAGGGGGGTCGCCAAGGTGGCGGCAACGCTGGAAGCCCTGGACGAGCACGGATACGACGGCTGGCTCGTGCTCGAACAGGACACCGCAATCACCGCAGACGAGCCGGCGGTGACAAGCGAACCGGTGCTCGACGCACAGGAGAGCATCGGCTTTCTCAACACGGCTCAGAGGACGGAGGAGAGCAATCAATGAGAAGACTGCGTCGCAGTCTGGCCGTGCCGATCATGGTGGCGGCCACCGCGCTGCTCCTGGCGGCGTGCGGCGGTTCCGCCAAGAGCACAACCAGCTCCACCGCCACCAAGGCGGTGAACATCGCCTCCAGCGGCAAGCCGTGCACCTATCGCTTCGCCGTCATCACCCACGGTGACAACGGCAGCTTCTGGAGCGTCGTCTACAAGGGCGCCAAGAACGCGGCCGCCGACATGGGCTGCACGCTGACCGAGGTCTACGGGTCCCAGCAGCAGGGCCAGGCCGAGCCTGACGACACGGCCGAGAACGCCCAGATCCAGGACGCGATCAACTCCCACGTCGACGGCATCGCCGTCTCGGATCACGATCCGAGCCTGATGAACCCCACGCTCAAGTCGGCCGCGAGCAAGGGGATCCCGGTCGTTCTGCTCAACGCGGGGTGCGACAACGCCGACATCGCGGCGAGCGGCGCGCTCACCTGCGTGGGCCAGCCGGAGCAGCTCGCCGGCCAGGCCGCCGGGGCGCGGTTCAAGAGCCTGGGCACCACGAATGTGCTGTGCGTGATCCACCAGTCCGGGCAGAACCTGCTCGACCGCTGCAATGGGATCGCCCAGGGCCTGGGGGTCGGTTCGCAATGCAAGACCGGCAATCCGCCGTCCAAGGGGCCGGCGTGTACGGAGGTCACGCTGTCGACGCCGAACGCGGCCTCCAACCCGCAGCAGGCGATCGGCCAGGTGACCTCGTACCTGCAGGCTCACCCGCAGATCAACGCGGTGATGACGCTCAACAACGCGATCGCCACCTCCCTGGTGACTTCCCACCCGGCCAACAACGTCAAGGTGGCCACCTTCGACCTCAATTCCGGTGTCCAGAGTGACCTCCAGAACGGGACGATGGCATTTGCCGTCGACCAGCAGCAGTACCTGCAGGGCTACCTGCCGGTCCAGTTCCTCTACCTCTACAAGAAGCACGAGGGCCAGACCGTCGGTGGCGGCACGACCGTTGCCAGCGGCCCGTTGCTGGTCGACAAGACCAACATCGCCAAGGTCTCCTCGGCCATCGGCGCCGGAGACGACTGATCGACGGAAAGGACATGGTCACAGCCGCCGGGCGGCCCACGGGCGCCGCCCGGCGGCGGGACCGCTGTGACACAGATCATGAGCGCGACAACACCATCAACCCCGACGCCGGCCGCGCCCCCCACGCCGTCGGCCGACGAGCGGCTCCTCCCCATCAGCCGCATGACCCGCACGCTGCGACGGCCGGAGCTGGGAGCCCTGATGGGCGCCATCGCCGTCTGGATCCTGTTCGCGATCACCGACGCCAGCCCCAACCACCTGTGGCTGAACCAGACGGGCCTGGCGGCGTGGACCCAGCAGGCCGCCTTCTTCGGCATCCTGGCCGTCCCGGTGGGGTTGCTCATGATCGGCGGAGAGTTCGACCTGTCGACCGGCGTCATGTCCGGGGCGACGGCAATCGTCATGGCGCTGCTCGTCGGCAAGTACCACTGGAACACGTGGCTGGCCGTCATCGGCACGCTGGTGTTCGCCACCATCGTCGGCCTGGTCAACGGCATCATCGTCGTCAGGACCAAGCTGCCGAGCTTCATCGTCACGCTGGCGACGTTCTTCGTGCTGCGGGGCCTCAGCGTCGGCGGGGTACTGCTGCTCAACAACGGCAGCACCCAGGTGTCGGTGACGACGGCCAATCCCCCCGGCCTGAGCAGCGCCAAGACGATCTTCGGTAGCTCGTTCTTCTCCAGCGGCTCCCTGCCGAGCGGCTACACCACTGCGATCATCTGGTTCGTCATCGTCACGATCATCGGCAGCTGGGCGCTCAGCCGCACCACGTTCGGCAACTGGATCTTCGCCGCCGGGGGCGATCAGCACGCGGCGCGCAACGTCGGCGTGCCCGTCTCCCGCACGAAGATCCTGCTCTTCTTGAGCACCGCGCTGGCGGCGGCGCTGGTGGGGATCATCTCCTTCACCCAGTCGTCCTCGGCGGTCTCCGAGCAGGGCGTGGGGTATGAGTTCTTCTACATCATCGCCGCAGTC
>DASZMK010000043.1:0-3128 GCA_035551855.1 Solirubrobacteraceae bacterium | reverse complement strand
GCGACCGACATGTCCTGGTAGGCGATGTGGGTGCCGAGGACGTCGCTGATCGTGGCGGCGAGTTCGGTCAGGGTGAACGGCGTTCCGCCGAGCTCGTAGGTCGCTCCGAGGTGCCCGTCCTGGGTCAGCACCGCGGCGGCGGCGGCCGCGTAGTCGCGTCGGCTGGCCGCGCTGACGAGACCGTCGTGCGCGCTGCCCAACAATGCGTGGTATTGGGTGATCATCGGGAGCTGATCGGTGTAGTTCTCCAAGTACCAACCGTTGCGCAGGATGACGAACGCGCGACCGCTTTCACGGAGGTAGTCCTCCGTGCGGCGGTGTTCGTCAGCGAGGGTCATCCGCGCGGTCGAGGCGTTGACGATGCTGGTGTACACGATCTGGGACACACCCGCTCGGACCGCCGCGTCGATGGCGTTGCGGGCGTTGTCGAATCGCTCCCCGACCGTCGTCGTCGAGACCAGGAGCATCGTGTCGGCACCCGCGAATGCGTCGTCGAGGGTGACCGGATCGGTGAAGTCCGCGCGCCGCACCGTGACCCCGTTCTGTGTGAGGTCGGCGAGTTTGCCAGCGTCTCGGGCGGTGGCCACGATCTGCGCCGGCGGCGTTCCGCCGGCGAGGAGTTGATCGGCGACGAGCCGGCCGAGGTGACCTGACGCTCCGGTGATGACAGTGGACATGGTGTCCCCTTCGGTAGGGATGCGGTGTGAGTGAAGATCGCCGGCGCCCCCGGTGGGTGCCCGGTGAATCCATCCCGAAGATAGTAAATAAACCTGACTAATGTCAAGGCGGAGCGGGAGCCTGCCGGCTCCCGCCGGGCCCGGCGGCCCGAGGCGAACGGGACTCTCGGGCGGGCAGCTGGACGCGGCCGGGTCTACCGCTCGTAGGGGTCGGTGATCTCGCGGAGCTGATCAAGGATCTGGTGCAGCAACGTGAAGTTGCGGGTGCCCAGGTAGGCCTTCCACTCCGCGAGGATCTCGTCGAGCGTCGCCGTGGCCACCTCGACCGCCCGCCGGCCCCGTGGCTCGATAACGATCAACCGGGCGCGGCCGTCCGCGGGGTCAGGCACCCGACGGACGTAGCCCAGGCGTTCCAGTTGATCGACCATCACGCCGGCGCTCTGCTTGCTCATTTGTGCCTGGTCAGCGAGGTCGGTGAGGCGCGAACCGTCTGGGGCGACGCGCTGGAACACCCGGCACTGGGCGAGGGTCCAGTCGTCGAACCCGGCATCCTGGATAGCCCGGAAAATCCGGTCCTCGGTGTACCGGTACGGAATGAACAACAATGTCCCCAGATCAGCCTGCTGCTCGTCGTCCATGCCACTCCCGGCTCCAGCGCCCACCTGATCCCACGAGATTCACACCCTACGCCAACCCTGCCGGGCCAGATCGCCGCCGACCCGACCGGGGCACGGGTGCGCAGCGCCGCACTCGCCGCGTTCGGCACGCGCCATGTGCCCTCAGCTCAGCGGCCCGCACCCCTGCTGCTGGTATTATCGGTGCTGCTGCGCGCACGGTAATAGTAATAAAGTAAAGATACTTGACTAACATGGCGGAGGACCCGATGCGGGAAGACTGGCGATTCCGATCGCCAGTCTTCCCCGTCGTCCTTCGACCGTTTCTGCCCGTTCCTAGACCGTGACGACGATCTTCCCGGCGTGGATTCCCTTCTCCAGGTGGCGGTGTGCCTCGGCGACGTCATCGAGAGCGAACACCGCGTCAACCGCGGGTCGCACAGCGCCGAGACGCACGCCGGCGTTCAGGAAGGCTGCCATACGCTTCACCACGACGGGATCGAGGGTGTGCTCGAAGCTCCGGTAGCTGTAAATGGTGAGCGGAGCGCTGGCCGGGAAGGGTGCGGGGCGAGGGTCGAGGAAGCCCGCGGCGACCAGGGTTCCGCCGGGGCGGAGCGCCTGCACGAGATCCTGCTGGCCGGGACCCCGGACAACGTCGAGGACGATGTCCGCGCCGGCGCCACCGGTGTGCTCGTGCACGGCTTCGGCGACGTCCGCCTCGTCGGTGGCGATCACCGCGGCGGCGCCGGCCGCGAGCAAGCCGTCCTTCTTCGCCGTGTGCCGGGTGATCGCGATGGGCACGGCGCCGATCTGATTGGCGATCTGCATGGCCGCCCGGCCGACGCCGCCGGATGCGGCCGTGACAAGAACGCGGTCTCCGGGCCGCATCCGCGCCTTCTCGAGGAGCGCGCCGTAAGCGGTGGAGTAACCGACCCAGACCGCCGCCGCCTCCGTGATCCCGAGCCCGGCAGGCCGGGCGACAACCCGGCTCGCGGGGACCGTGGTGTACTCGGCGTAGCTGCCCCGCAGGGTCGCGTCCGGGATGGCGGTGAAAATGACCGGATCGCCGGCCTCCAGCCCGGTGACCCCGTAGCCCAGCGTGTCCACCACGCCGGTCCCCTCGACGCCGAGGCGGGCATGCGGCAGGGGGACGGGCGCGGGCGAGGTGCCGGCGCGCATCATCTGGTCGAGCGGGTTGACGGCGAACGCCTCGATCCTGACCCGTACCTCTCCGGCCGCTGGCTCTGCGGACGGCTCCTCAACGACATGCATGACATCCGGGCCGCCGAACTCATCGAACACAACGACTCGTGGCATGGTGACTCCTCCGTGACTGGTGCTGGTTTCACTGCTCCCGGACGACGTTACGGAGCTGCCGGGTACCTCCTGGTACCTTCGATTTCATGCAGAACGCGACCGGACCAGCCTTCCTCGCCGACTGCCCGACGCGCCTCGCGGTCGACATCATCTCCGACAAATGGGCCGTACTCGTGCTGTTCGGGCTCAGCCAGCAGCCGCGCAGGCACGGAGAACTCGCTGACCTTATCGGCGGTGTCTCGCGCAAGGTCCTGACCCAGACGCTGCGCCGGCTCCAGCAGTACGGCCTGGTCGAACGCCATGCCGAAGCGCCGCGGCGGATCCAGTACCGCCTCACGGACCTCGGCCGGACCCTCGTCGAGCCCATCGAGGTGCTGACGAACTGGGCGAGGGACTACGGCGGCGCCATCACCGAATTTCAGGAAGCGGCAGAAACCGATACGGTCCTCTCGATCAAGCCCCGTTCTACGGCCTATCACACCTGAATCCGGGAGACCTCGGATGTCTCGCTGACGGCAGC
>DASZMK010000042.1:0-2706 GCA_035551855.1 Solirubrobacteraceae bacterium | reverse complement strand
CGGCGGCAAGCCGTTCACGCTCCGCTGGATGACGCTGCACCTGATCGAGGAGACCGCGCGGCACGCCGGGCACGCCGACCTGCTCCGCGAGGCGATCGACGGCGTGGTCGGCGAGTAGCCAGGCCGGCCCGCCTCCGGTCGCAGTGGTGCCGGGAGCAGCAAGCCGCATCCGTTCGGGATAACTCAAGAACCCGCACCGCCGGCGGCGGTACGCGGACGGCCTCGCGGCGGCGGCTGGAGCACGACGATTATCCCGAACGAGGGCGTGGTGACTTGTCCACGCCCGCGGCGATACGGGCGGGCGGCGCGGCGTTCGGCGCGCCGCTTCTCTCCCGTTTCATGCCGGCAACCAGGTCTGGGCATGCTTGGGCTCGTGGGGGGAGAGCGGGTGGGCTGGCAAGGGCACGTGATCGTCTGCGGGCTGCCCGACGTGGGCCTGCGGATAGTGGAGCAGCTCGCGCTTTCCGGCGTGCCCGCTGTCGTCGTCGACGACGACCCCGCCCCGGCGCTCGCCCGGATGCTCGCCGCCTGGGGCGTGCCGCTGGTCACCGGGCCGGCCAGGGCCGAGGAGACGCTGATGTCAGCGGGGCTCGCCGAAGCCGTCGCGGTGATCTGCGCGCAGGACAACGACCTGTCCGCACTCGAGACCGCGCTGCTCGCCAGGCGCTTGCGGGCCGAGGTGCGGGTGGTCGCACAGCTCACTAACCCGGCGGTCGGGCGCGCGGTCAAGGAGGCCGGCGTGGCGGTGCTCGACGTCGCCGGCCTGTCCGCGCCGTCGGTCGTCGAGGTCTGCCTGGGCGAGGGCGTGCAGGAGCTGTCCCTGTCCGGGATGCGGTTCCTCGCCGCCCGCACCACCGCGCCGTCCGCGGCCACGCTGCGCGAGCTGTACGGGGCCCTCGCCCCGGTCGCGGTGGTGCCCCCGGCCGGCGACGTGCTCGTCTGCCCTGGCCGGGACACCGAGGTCAGCGCGGGCGACGAGGTGACGCTCATCGGCACGCCCGACGAGCTGGCCGCCGCCGACATCATCGACCATCCCGAGCGGATCCGCCGCCTCGCTGCCAATCTGGGATGGACCGTTCACCGTGTCGTCATAGAGAACGATGTCTACCCCAACGGCAAGCCCAAGGGCGCATCTGCTTGGAAGCGGCGCGAGATCCGAACCCCATCGGGCAAGATCGAGCTGCGCGTGATCCGGCCAAAGTTCCGTGAGGTACTAGACGATCTCGAAGCGGGCAGGGTCAACAGCGTTTTGTGCGAAACCTCGACCGGCTAGTCCGCGATCCGCGAGACCTCGAAGACCTTATCGATGCCATCAGGAAATGCAAGGGGACTGTCCGTTCAGTATCCGGCAACGTGATATTCACTGACGGCGGCACCGATAGCGAACTCAGTATGGCCCGCGTGCAGATAGCGATGATCAACAAGTCGAGTAGCGACACATCACGCCGTGTCAAAAACTCGCGTGAACGCTGGTGGGGTAAGTCGTACTTCGGGGGCAAACGGCCATTCGGTTACGCCATAGCGCAGGACACCGAGGAATACCACCGTACCCTGATCGTCATTCCCGACGAGGCCAAGCTAATCAGGGACGCCGTGACAGATGTCCTTGAACGTGACATCGCGCTTAGAGCCATCGCGCGAGACTGGCGCGAAAGGGGCATTCCCACGGCATCGGGTAAGGCCATGTGGACCGCCGATATCGTTAGGCGAGTTATCAGCAAGCCAACGGTCGCCGGCCTGCAAATCCACAACGGCGTAACGAAGTCGGCACCATGGGAACCGATTCTGGTGCAAGATGTCTGGGAAAGGCTTACGGCAAAGCTAAACGACCCCGGACGGCTTACGCATTCAGGCGTAGAGCCGAAGTGGCTACTGAGTAAAATCGCCATGTGCGGCACTTGTGGCGAAACAGTCGTCATAACAGGCTCTCGACCGGCAAAGCACGCCGAACAGGCCCGTAAGCGTCGCGCCGCACAAGGCCCGAAATACAACTGCCCTGCCGGATATCATGTACAGCGCAGCGCGCTGCATAGCGATGCATGGGTCGAACGAAACGTCACGGCGTACATATCGGTACACGGCGCTACGATTCTAAAACCCGAGCCGAGAAAAGAAATCAATGCCAACGCATTGCGTGCCGAGCAAAAGAAAATCCGAGAACGCCGTGCATATCAGCTTGATCTGCACGGGGAAGGTCTGATAACCGATGGCGAGCTAAAAACTCGCCTACACCAATTCGCGGAGCGGCTAGCCGTCATCGGTGCACAGCTAGCAAAGTCAGACAACCCCGATCCACTCCCGGAATTCCGACACCACGGGCCGACGCGCAAGATCTGGCACGATCTACCAATGGCACGTAAGAGGGCAATCATCCGTCAACTAGTCGATGTCAAGATCTGTACGACCACGCGACGTGGCGCAGGATTCGACGCAGACGCAGTTAAGATCACCATCAAGGAAACCGGACAACCGCTAGACGTTCGATCGTGGCCTGCGGAAGCCGAAGCTGTATAACCACAGCAACGAAAAAGGAACTCCCCGCCTCGGGGTGAGAGGCGGGGAGCTCGTCCGGTCCACCGCCGCGCTCGCCGCCCCGTGGTTCGTCGGCGCGGCCCTCGGCCTCGACGTGCTCTCCACGTTCTACGCAGGCGACGAGCCGCTGCTCATCGCCCGGCTTACGGTCACGCCCGGCGGCGGCCTCGAGGG
>DASZMK010000041.1:0-2072 GCA_035551855.1 Solirubrobacteraceae bacterium | reverse complement strand
CACCGTGCCCGAGCCGTACGCCGCCAGCATGGCCTCCATGTGGTGGCCCGCCGAGGCGCAGACCAGGTCGCCGGCGTGCTCGCTGGCCACCGTGGCGATCGCCTCGGCGTTGCGCCGCCGCAGCGCCTCGCCGGTCAGGATGACCACGCCCGTGTCGATGTCCTCGGGCGCGACCCGCGCGTCGGCGTACGCCTCGTCGAGGATCACGCCGAGCGCTTCCGCGTCGATCTGCATGCCGTCGGCGAAGGGCGTGAACCGCACCTCCGACTGGAAGTGCAGCTCACGCCGGACGACGACGTACCTGCTGGTCAGATCCTCGCTCAGGCGGCGCAGGTAGAGCCGGGAGAACGCCACCTGTGTGCCCGACGAGCCGATGTCCACGCCGACGCTGCGCAGCATGACGTTGTCCTGCTGCCAGAGCGGGTTCTCCTCCAGCGGGACATCATGCTCGTCGGCATGGTCATGATCGTGCCCGTGACCGTCATGGGCGCGGTCACCGTGATCATCCCGGTGACCGTGGTGGCCGTGACCGGTCGCGAGGTCGGTCATGCGTTCGGCAGCGGGGGCAGGTCGTCCAGCTCGGCGGCGTAGGCGGTGTCCATGTTGGGCACGAGCCCCTTCTCCGCGAGTGCCTCGGCGAAGGTCTTGCGCACGACGGGCGACTCGTCGGCGTAGTCGATCTGGTCGCCGCCGATGCGCCGGCTGATCCAGGCCTTCGGCACGCCCTGGGCGTTGCGGATGGAGACCGCCTCGTGCTTGAAGGCGAGGTAGCGCGCGGGCGCGTCGCCGGTGTTGAAGTGCTGGTGGTACCACATGTTCGGCGGGACGATCAGCGTACCCGGCTTCCAGTCGTACCGCCTCGGCTCCTCGCCCTCGGGCCACATCAGGCTGAATCCCTCGCCGGTCGCGATGATGACGTGCGCTCCCGGGCCGTGCCGGTGGCCCTTCTTGTAGGTCCCCACCGGGAACTGGGAGATGTGGCTGTTCATCGACCCCTTGGCCATCATGAAGCGGATGTGGCCACCGCCCGCGCCGCGCTCCTTCGCCTCATTCAGCGGCAGGTTCACCGCGTCGGCGACGAAGTTGGTCTTGAGCAGCAGACCCTCGCGCTCGTCCTTGTCGGCGAAGTAGTCGGGCTCTCCGTTGAAGCGCCCGAGGAAGTCGTGCGGGGTGTTGAAGACGAACCCGGGCTCGTCGTAGAGGTTGATGATCGGCGGCATGTTCGTCGAGGAGACGAAGCGGGCCGCGGTCGTGCCGGAGCCGTTGAAGTGCTGGTGCCAGGCGTTGAGCGGGATCGCGAAGAGCGAGCCGGGGCCCCACTCGAAGGTCACCTTGGCCCCGGCGTCGTTCCAGACCGAGGTCGAGCCGTGCCCGGACAGGACGAGGATCATCTCCTCGAAGAGCTGGCGCTGCGGGGCGAGCTTGCCCGCGGCCGGGATCTCGCACACGTAGCAGTCATTAGAGGTGCGCGAGGCCTCGTGGTTGACGAAGACGCCGCGCCCGCCGCGCCGCTCCCACGGCTTCAGCTCGACCGTGTTGAGGTCAGGCACGTAGTGCGCGGCGATGATGTCGAGGCCCTCCGCCGCGACCCAGCGCACGTACGGCGAGTCCTTCTCTTTGGCGAACTTCTTAGCCATGTTCTCGGACACGAGAGCGTCGCTGGCCATAAACCCTCCCTGAGCATGTAGGTATAATGGTAATACCAATATGTCAGGTCGGCTGTCTAGCCCCGCACGGCGGGTGGTTTTTAGATCCAGTTCTCCTGCATCACGCCGACCTCGGCGGCCACGTCGACGGTCATGCCGGTGAGCGACAGCACCTCCTCGACGGTGAACCCGGCCGCGGTCTCCTCGAGCGTGAACCGCGACGCGCGGTCGGCCCGCCGCAGCAGCGCCAGGTCGGTGATGATCCCGTCCACGCAGTTCGGCATGGTCAGCGGGAACTCGCATTTCTCCACGAGCTTGGGGTTCCCCTTGGAATCGGTGTGCTCGAGCGTCACGAACACGTGCTGCGCTCCCGCGGCGAGGTCCATCGCGCCGCCGATCCCGCCGCCGATCATGCCGGGCGCCGAC
>DASZMK010000040.1:0-5655 GCA_035551855.1 Solirubrobacteraceae bacterium | reverse complement strand
ACCCGCGAGGAACGCGCATCTTCGGCCCGGTGGCACGCGAGTTGCGCGACCGCAACTTCATGAAGATCGTCTCCCTAGCTCCGGAGGTCCTGTAGTCATGCCGGCACGGATCAGGCGAGACGACGAGGTCATCGTGATCGGCGGCAAGGACCGCGGCAAGCGCGGCCGTGTGCTGCGGGTGGAGCCCAAGAAGGAACGGGTCTACGTCGAGGGCCTCAATATCGTCAAGCGCCACCAGCGCCCCACCCAGACGGCGGCCGGCCAGCAGGCCGGTGGCGTGATCGAGCGGGAGGGGCCGATCCATATCTCCAACGTGATGCTCGTCGACCCCAAGGACGGCAAGCCGACTCGCGTTGGCATTGAAATCGAAGACGGAAAGCGCCTGCGCGTGGCCAAGCGCAGCGGCGCCCGATTGGACTAGGACGACGATGGCGACAGCACCCCCACCGACCACAGCACGGCTGAAGACGAAGTACCTGGAGGACATCCGCCCGGCTCTCATGCAGCGGTTCGGCTACTCCAGCATCATGCAGGCCCCGCGGATCGTGAAGGTCACGGTCAACATGGGCTGCGGTGACGCCAAGCAGGACTCCAAGATGCTCGACGCGGCCCTCGAGCAGCTGGCCACGATCACCGGCCAGCGGCCGAGCGTGCGGCGGGCGCGGAAGTCGATCGCGCAGTTCAAGGTCCGCGAGGGGATGCCCGTCGGCGTCGCCGTCACCCTGCGCGGGGAACGGGCCTATGAGTTCCTCGACCGGCTGATGTCGGTCGCCATCCCGCGGATCCGCGACTTCCGCGGGCTCAACCCACGGTCGTTCGACGGCCGCGGCAACTACTCGATGGGCGTCCGCGAGCAGATCATCTTCCCGGAGATCGACTACGACGAGATCGACCAGGTGCGCGGACTTGACATCACGGTCACGACGACCGCCTCCGGCGACGCCGAGTGCTTCGCGCTGCTCGAGGCGCTCGGGATGCCGTTCTCCAAGGAGGGCCGTGCGCCCGCCGAACGCGCCGTCGAATTGGCAGCCGAGGGCGCTGCGACCAAGACAAGGATTTAAAGGAGCAAAGTGGCAAAGCTTTCACAGCGTGTCCGCCAGGCGCGGCCGCCGAAGTACAAGACGAGGGGCTACAGCCGCTGCCGGCGCTGCGGCCGGGCACGGTCGGTCTACCGCAAGTTCGGCCTGTGCCGGATCTGCCTGCGCGAGCTCGCTCACAACGGCTATGTCCCCGGCATGACGAAGTCGAGCTGGTAGGGGAGCGCGACCATGTCCATGACCGATCCCGTGGCCGACTTCCTGACGCGTCTGCGCAACGCCGCCAAGGCACAGCATCACGACGTCGCCATCCCCTCATCCAAGCTCAAGCGCGAGCTCGCCCGCATCCTCAAGGAGCAGGGCTACATCGAGGCCTATCAGGTCGAGCCGCCCCTGCCCGGCCGTCCCCGTGAGCAGATCACGATCACGCTCAAGTACACCGATGACCGCCGGCCGGTGATCTCCGGCATCCAGCGCGTGTCCCGGCCCGGGCAGCGGACGTACGTCGACCACGGCCACATTCCCCGGATCCAGGGCGGCATGGGCACCGCCATCATCTCGACGTCCAAGGGCGTCATGACCGGTCACGAGGCCCGCCAGCAGGGCGTCGGCGGCGAGGTCGTGGCGCGGGTCTGGTAACCATTGGTCGGCAATGTCCAGGATCGGTAGACAACCCATCAACGTCCCCGCGGGGGTGACGGTCGCGATCGAGCCAGAGCGCGTCACCGTCAACGGACCCAAGGGCGAGCTCTTCGAGCGCATCCACCGCGACATCCTCGTTGAGCAGGACGGCGACCAGATCGTCGTCAGGCGACCGACCAACCGGGGCGAGCACCGTGCGCTCCACGGTCTGACGCGGACGCTCGTGTTCAACATGGTCGTGGGTGTGACCGACGGCTTCGAGAAGCGCCTGGAGATCCAGGGCGTCGGCTACCGCGCGCAGCTCCGCGGCCGGGACCTGGAGCTGGCGCTCGGATACTCGCATCCGGTGTCGGTCCCCGCGCCGGACGGGATAGAGTTCGAGGTGCCCCAGCCGACGCGGATCGTCGTGCGCGGCGCCTCCAAGCAGCTGGTCGGCGAGGTCGCCGCGAACATCCGCAAGCAGCGTAAGCCCGAGCCATACAAGGGCAAGGGGATCCGCTACGAGGGCGAGTACGTCGCCCGGAAGGTCGGTAAGCGCGCATGACGTCGAAGACTGCGTCTTCGATTGCGAGTATCGGCCTGGCGGCCGAGCTCGCGGGGAGGCATTTCCATGACCGTTAGGACCAAGCCCCAGGCGCGGCTCAAGCGCCGGCGTCGCGTGCGCGCCAAGGTGAGCGGCACGGCCGCGCGCCCGCGGATCTCCGTGTTTCGCTCCAACCGCGGCATCTTCGCCCAGCTCATCGACGACGAGGCCCGGCGCACCCTGGCCTCCGTCAGCTGGACCGAGGCCGAGCTGCGCAGCCGCACCGGCGCCGAGCAGGCCAAGCGAGCCGGCGAGCTCCTCGCCCAGCGGGCGATCGCCGTCGGCATCCAGACCGTCGTGTTCGACCGCGGCGGTTACCAGTACCACGGGCGCGTCAAGGCGCTGGCCGAGGGCGCGCGCGAAGGCGGCTTGACGCTCTAGCGCCTTTCCGGAGCCGCTACTCTCAAACGAACCCATGGCCGATCGCACAGTTTCAGCAGCTGGACTTGACCTTCAGGAGCGCGTGGTGGAGATCAACCGCGTCGCCAAGGTCGTCAAGGGCGGACGTCGCTTCTCGTTCACCGCACTGGTGGTGGTGGGCGATGAGCGTGAGGTCGTCGGGATCGGCTACGGGAAGGCCAACGAGGTTCCCCTCGCGATCCAGAAGGGCGTTGAGCGCGCCAAGAAGAACCTGTACCGGGTTCCGAAGCACGGCTCCACGATCACCCACCAGACGACCGGGATCTTCGGCTCCGGCCGCGTCTTCCTCAAGCCGGCCGCCCCCGGCACCGGCGTGATCGCCGGCGGCGGCGTGCGCGCCGTGCTCGAGCTGGCCGGCATCCACGACATCCTCTCCAAGAGCCTCGGCTCTCAGAACCCCATCAACCTCGTCAAGGCGACGATGGCGGGGCTGGAGTCGCTGCGCACTCCGGATGAGGTCGCCAAGCTCCGGGGCCTGTCGATCAACGAGGTGTTGGGGCTCGCCGACAGACGGTCGGCCGCCACGGCCACCGGATCGGTCAGCAACGGCGGCTCCGGCGAGGAGGCCCGTGTGGCCGCGTCCGGAGACCCGGCGCCGGACGCTGAGGCCCGCGTGGCCGCGTCCCCCGGCTCGGCGCCGGACGCTGAGGCCCAGGAGGCCTCCGCGTGAGCGCCATCCGCCTCACCCAGCGCAAGTCTCGCAACGGCTCGGACAAGCGCCAGCGGGCGACGCTGCGCTCGCTCGGCCTGCGCCGCATCGGTCACACCGTCGAGGTCTCCGACTCGCCGCAGGTCCGCGGCATGATCGCCAAGGTCCGCCACCTGGTGGAGATTGCGGAATCAGACCCTGAGAAGGCCGGATCATGAGCTCCGCTCTCCAGACTCCGGAAGAGCGATGAGCGCGACGACTGAGAACGACGAGCCGATCGGTCTGCACAACCTCCGGCCGGCCCCCGGGTCGCGCAAGGCCCGCAAGCGCGTCGGCCGGGGCGAGGGGTCCGGGACCGGCAAGACCTCCGGGCGCGGCCAGAAGGGCTACGGCTCGCGGTCAGGCGCCAAGCAGCGCGCCCGCTTCGAAGGCGGCCAGATGCCGATCCACATGCGGATGCGCAAGCTGCGCGGCCCCCACATGAAGAAGTCGATGCCGTTCGAGCCGTTCCGGACCCACACCCAGCCGGTCAACCTGCTGGACCTCGAGGCGCGCTTCGAGGCCGGCGACGCCGTCACCCTGGAGGCGCTGCACGCCAAGGGCCTGGCGACGCGCAAGGACGTGCCGGTCAAGGTTCTGGCCAAGGGCGACCTCTCCAAGGCCCTGACGGTCCACGCCCACGGCTTCAGCCGATCCGCCCGCGATCAGATCGAAGCTGCCGGCGGCACCTGCCAGCTGATCGAAAGCTGAGGCGGGGCGGGTCGTGATCTCCACGATCCTCGGAGCGTTCAGGGTCGGCGAGATCCGGACCAAGGTCCTGTTCACCGCCGGCATCCTGGCGCTGTACCGCCTCGGCGTCTACATCCCGGCGCCCGGGATCAACTCGACCGCCGTCAACTCGATCCAGAAGAACCTCGGCGGCAACAGCATCCTGGGGCTGCTCAACCTGTTCTCCGGCGGCGGGCTGGGCCGGATCGCGATCTTCGCGCTGGGGATCATGCCCTACATCACCGCCTCGATCATCCTGCAGCTGCTCCAGGTCGTGGTGCCCTCTCTGGAGAAGCTCCAGAAGGAGGGTGAGGTGGGGCAGGCGCGGATCACCCAGTACACGCGGTACCTGACGGTCGGCCTCGCGTTCGCCCAGTCGATCGGCTACGTGTTCCTGTTCCGCAGCTTCGAGAAGTCGGCCAACGTCACGCTGATCGCCAACTTCACGCTGTTCAAGGTGTTTTTGATCGTGATCTCGCTGACCGCCGGCACGGTGCTGCTGATGTGGATGGGCGAGCTGATCACCCAGCGCGGCATCGGCAACGGGATCTCGCTGCTCATCTTCGCCTCGATCGTCTCCCGCATCCCGGGCGGCATCCAGTCCTGGTGGAACAACCCGGACCAGGTGTTCAAGGTGATCATGCCGTTCATCGCCATCGGCGTGGTCGCGGCCGTGGTCTTCGTCCAGGAGGGCCAGCGCCGGATCCCCATCCAGTACGCCAAGCGCGTCATCGGGCGGCGCATGACCCAGGGCGGTCAGACCTACCTCCCGCTGAAGGTGAACATGGCCGGCGTCATCCCGGTCATCTTCGCCGCGAGCGTGATGGCGATCCCGCCGACGCTGGGCCAGCTCATCGGCCAGAACCGCAGCGGCTTCGGCACCGACCTGTACAACTTCTTCGCCCCCAACAGCTGGCACTACGTCGCGGGCGAGGCCATCCTCATCATCCTGTTCACCTACTTCTACACCGCGGTGACGTTCAACCCGGTCGACCAGGCCGACAACCTCAAGAAGTACGGCGGGTTCATTCCCGGGGTGAGACCCGGGCGGCCAACGGCCGAGTTCCTGGATCGGATCCTGGCGCGGCTGACGTTTCCGGGCGCCCTGTTCCTGGCCGCCATCGCGGCGCTGCCCACGATCCTGATCTCTCAGACCGGCGCCAACTTCGCCTTCGGCGGCACCTCGATCCTGATCGTCATCGGCGTCGCCCTGGACACGATGAAGCAGCTCGAGGCCCAGCTGATGATGCGCAACTACGAGGGCTTTCTCAAGTAGTCGTGCGTCCCCGGGGCGGTCCGCCCACGGGTCGACGCGACATAGGCCGTGTAGGCGGTCACCAGCCGGCGGGCGACAGCGCATGCCCCCAGCCACACCGCGCACACGAACGGCCGAGATACCAGCAAGACCGCTGCCAGGAGCACCACGGGCATCAGCCACGGGACCATCCATCTCTCCATCCGCCACCACCTCCCGCTCGAGGTCGTCGGCACCCGTCGAAGTCACCCATCATCCGCCTCAACCGGCCGGGCGACAAGGGCTTGAGCCGGAGAACCGG
>DASZMK010000039.1:0-28463 GCA_035551855.1 Solirubrobacteraceae bacterium | reverse complement strand
AACTCGCGCTTCGCGCTGGCCGAGATGGCGACCGAGGTCGAGCTGGCGACCGCCTTCTGCGACCAGGCGGTGCTGGCGCTCAACCGCAACGATCTCTCGCCGCAGGACGCGGCCATGGCCAAGTGGTGGGCGACCGAGCTGCAGGGGCGTGTCACCGACCGATGCGTCCAGCTGCACGGTGGCTACGGGTACATGCTGGAGTATCCGATCGCCCGCGCCTATGTCGACGCCCGCGTGACTCGGATCTACGGCGGCACGACCGAGATCATGAAGGAGATCATCGGGCGCTCGCTCGGGGTCTAGGGCCGGTGTCGGCGTCCGCGGATCTCCGATGATCTCCGGCCGCTCCGGCCGCCGCGGCCGCCGCCCCCGCACCTACGACGCGGTCCTGCGCGCGACGTCGGAGCTGCTCGAGCACACGCCGCTGTCGGAGTTGAGCGTGGCGCAGATCCTGGCTGCGGCGGGCGTGGGACGCACCTCCTTCTACGAGCACTTCTCGTCCAAGGACGACGTCGTCGTGAAGCTGATGCGCAGCATCAGCGCTGAGGTGGGCGTGCAGCTCGAGCCGCTGTTTGAGCGGGGAGACCGTTCGCCGGACGTGGCGATGCGGGCCGGGTTGCGCAACGTGATCGCGGCCTCGGCGCGGCACGCCCGTCTGATCATGGCCGTGGCCGAGGAGTGGCCGGCCGTCCCGGAGCTGCGCGCGATCTGGCTGGAGATGCTCGGCGACGCCACGTCGCGCCTGGCGGAGACGATCGAGCGCGAACGAGCGGCCGGAGTGGCGCCGGCCGGCGCCGACAGCCGGGCGCTGGCCGCCTCGCTGCTGTGGACGGCCGAGCGCTCGTTCCACGTGGCCATGACCGGCGCCCATCGAACGCTGGTCGATCAGGAGACCCTGGTCGAGCCGCTCGTGCAGCTGTTCGTGGGGACGATCTACGGGCGGGCGGTCGTGCCGGCGCCGTCCGGCTGATCTACGGACGGCCGGTCGTGCCGGCGCTGTCCGGCTGATTCCTCACCCCAGTCATAGGTGCCTAGCCGGCGCCGTGCGGGTAGCCCTTAGCAAACCGAGCCAACGAAGAGAGGGAGAGCCCATGCCTGAGAATCGCGGCGTCGCCTATCTGGGGACGGGCAAGGTCGAGGTCCAGAACATCGGCTACCCGTCCTGGACGATTCAGGAGGGGCCGGGTGTCCCCAAGGAGAATGTGGGCAGGGAATTGCCTCACGGCGCCATCCTCAAGCTCGTCACCACCAACATCTGCGGCTCCGACCAGCACATGGTCCGAGGCCGGACGACGGCGCCGGAGGGCCTGATCCTGGGCCACGAGATCACCGGGGAGGTGGTCGAGACCGGACCCGGTGTCGAGTTCATCAAAAAGGGAGACCTCGTCTCGACGCCGTTCAACATCTCCTGCGGACGGTGTCGCAACTGCAAGGAGCGCAACACCGGCGTCTGCCTGAACGTCAACCCGGCCCAGCCCGGAGGCGCCTACGGCTACGTCGACATGGGGGGCTGGATCGGCGGTCAGGCCGAGTACGTGATGGTCCCCTACGCCGACTGGAACCTGCTCAAGTTCCCGGACAAGGACCAGGCCATGGAGAAGATCCTCGACCTGACGATGCTGTCGGACATCTTCCCCACCGGATATCACGGAGCCGTCTCGGCCGGAGTGGGCACGGGCTCGACGGTCTACGTCGCCGGAGCCGGCCCCGTGGGGCTGGCCGCCGCGCATGCCGCCCAGCTGCTCGGCGCCGCCGTGGTGATCGTCGGCGACGCCATTCCGGAGCGTCTGGAGCAGGCACGGTCGTTCGGCTGCGAGACGGTTGACATCACCAAGGGGCCGATTCCAGAGCAGATCGAGCAGATCCTCGGTGTGCCGGAGGTCGACGCCGGCGTCGACGCCGTCGGCTTCGAGGCCCGGGGTCACACCGGCGATGAGCAGCCGGCGGTCGTGCTCAACTCGCTGATGGAGATCACCCGCGCCGCCGGCAAGCTCGGCATCCCCGGCCTGTACGTCGTGTCGGATCCGGGCGCCCGGGACGAGGACGCCAAGGAGGGGTCGCTGAAGATGCGGCTCGGCACCGGCTGGGCCAAGTCGCTGAGCTTCGTCACCGGGCAGTGCCCGGTGATGAAGTACCACCGCGAGCTGATGAACGCCATCCTCAACGATCGCTGCCAGATCGCCAAGGCGGTCAACGCGACGGTCATCAGCCTCGACGAGGCGCCGAACGGCTATGACGAGTTCGACAAGGGCGCCGCGAAGAAGTTCGTCATCGATCCGCACGGCATGGTCGCCCAGGCCTAGGCCTATTCCCAGGTCCAGCCGGTTGAGCCGGCCGGCCCACGGGGGGTTGGGAGATAACTGGGTCCATATCCCAGAAATCTCCCAACACCCTCAGCTGCGGCTGGCAGCCCCGTAGATGAAGAACTCGCCGGTCGTGCCGATCCGGCAGTCCCAGCCGAGCTGCGCCAGCTCGCTCGTCAGTCGCTCCGGCTCATAGAACCGCTTGATGATCTGGAACTCGCGGCCGTCGTCGAGGCGGCGGGTCATCGTCGACTCGCCGTCGCCGGGCAGCTCGTGATCGGACGCCGTGGAGTCCTCGGTGCGCGCGCTGTCGATGAAGAACACGCGGCCATCCGGCTTCAGTGCCGTGGCGACCCGCTCCCAGAACGGGGCGAACCGCTCCGCGGGCACGTGGGAGAGCCAGAAGGTGAACACGCAGGCGTCGTAGGCGCCCGGGTCCGGCGTCCACCGAAACAGGTCGGCCTCCAGGTAGGTGACGGTCGGATCGCCCACCCTGGCCCGGTTGATCGCCAGCACCTCCGGCGCGGCGTCGACGGCGGTCACGTGCGTCGCGTGGTCGACCAGCCGCCGCGTCCACAGCCCGGTTCCGCAGGCGAGCTCCAGCACGTCGCCGCGCGGGTGAAACCGCGCCAATATCCGTTCCAGCTCCGTGGTCTCGGCAAACCAGCGGGCATTGGCGTCGGTGCCGCGGTCGAATCGCCCCTCGCGCAGCCACCACTTGTCGTACTCCAAAGCGCGGGCCCGGTAGTACTCCAGCTGCTCGGCGAGTAGCGCTTCGTCGGGCATGGCCGCGACCCTACCGAACGATCGCGGGCGTAGACTGCCGGCAGTGGCAGCAGCCGGCAGGATCACCGACGAGGACGAGCTCCGGGCGATCGTCGGCCATCCGCAGGAGACGGCGGGCGCCAAGATCGCCGACCACCTCAACGAGCTGACCCGTCAGTTCATCGAGCGCTCGCCCTTCGTCTGCGTCGCCACGGCCGGCGTGGGCGGTGGCCTGGACGTCTCTCCGCGGGGGGATCCCGCCGGGTTCGTCCAGATCCTGGACGACCACACCCTCCTGATCCCGGATCGCCCCGGGAACCGCATCGCCGACACGCTCACCAACCTCCTGTCCGATCCCCGGATCGCGCTCCTGTTCCTGATCCCCGGGGTGGGAGACACGTTCCGCGTCAACGGCCGGGCCACCGTCGTCGACGATACGGAGGTCCTGAGCGCGAGCGCGGTGCACGGCCGGGTGCCGAAGCTGGGGATCCTCGTCGAGATCGAGGAGGCCTACACGCAGTGTCCGAAGGCCCTCATCCGCTCTGACCTGTGGAACCCGGAGCATCACATCGAGCGCTCCCAGCTGCCCCCGGTGGGCGAGATCCTGCGCTCGCTCACGACGCCGGAGTTCGACGCTCAGGCTTACGAGCGCGAGCGGGCCGCGCGCTACGCCCGTCGCGACGGCCTGTACTGATAATCCCAGGCAGGGCTCAGCGCCGCAGCGGCGAAAAGGCGTGAGCGGATCGGACATTGCACGACCGCTGTCGGCGGGTTTACGATCCGCCAAACGCGAAGGGGAGGTAGAAGGATGGCAGTCACAGAACCACCACAGGCTCCGCTCCCGCAGGCCCAGCTGGAGGCGGAGGGTCTGGATCGACGAGTCGGGTTCCTCGGGCTCCTGTGGTCGTCCGAGGGCTCGATCATCGGGTCTGGATGGCTGTTCGGGGCGTTGACGGCGGCGTCGATCGCCGGGCCGTCGGTGATCATCGCCTGGGTCGTCGCGTCGGTGATCATCCTCGTGCTGGCGCTCATCCACGCGGAGCTGGGTGGGCTGTTCCCGGTGAGCGGTGGCACGAGCCGGTTCCCGCACTACGCGTACGGCAGCCTGGCCGGAGCGACGTTCGGCTGGTTCGCCTACCTCCAGGCCGCCAGCGTGGCCCCCATCGAGGTCCTGGCGGCGATCCAGTACGCCTCCACGTACAGCTTCGCCCACAGCTGGTACAACGGCGCCCAGAACACGCTGCACGGCGCCGGGTACGCAGTGGCGGTCGGGCTGATGGTGGTGTTCGTGTTCTTCAACATCGTCGGGATCCGGTGGCTGGCGCGGGCCAACAACGCGCTGACCTCTTGGAAGGTCCTCATTCCGATCCTGACGATCATCGTCCTGCTGATCACCCAGTTCCACGGCTCCAACTTCAGCGCCGACGGCGGCTTCTTCAGGCACGGCTCCGCGGTCAAGTCGATCCTGATCGCCATCCCCACCGGCGGCATCGTGTTCTCGCTGCTGGGATTCGAGCAGGCGGTGCAGCTCGGCGGGGAGGCCCGCAACCCCAGCAAGGACCTGCCGCGGGCGGTCATCCTCTCCATCCTGATCGGAGGCACCATCTACGTCCTCGTCCAGGTGGCGTTCATCGGCGCGCTCGAGCCGCGGCTGCTCGTCCAGGCCAAGACGTGGAGCGGGCTCGTTCCCGGCAGCCAGAGCCCGGCCCTGGCGGCGCTCAACGCCGCGCCCTTCTACCAGGTGGCGACGCTGGCGGGGATCACGTGGCTGGCCACGGTTCTCCGCATCGACGCGATCGTCTCCCCCGGCGGGACCGGCCTCATCTACCTCACGTCCTCGTCACGGATCAGCTTTGGCCTGAGCAGGAACGGCTACATACCGCACATCTTCGAGCGCAACTCGGCGCGGACCAAGGTGCCCGTCTTCAGCATCATCGTCGCGTCCCTCATCGGCCTCCTGTTCCTGCTCCCGTTCCCCAGCTGGAGCAAGCTCGTCGGCGTCGTCACGAGCGCGTCGGTGATGATGTACGCCGGAGCGCCGCTCGCGCTGGGTGCGCTGCGCCTGCAGAAGCCGGACCTGCCGCGGCCGTACCGGATTCCGGCGGGGCACATCCTGGCCCCGGTCGGCTTCATCCTGGCCAGCTTCATCGTCTATTGGGCGGGATGGGGGACGTACAGCACGCTCATGGTGGCGCTGCTCATCGGCTACGCGCTGATGCTCGCCTCGGCCGCGCTCCGGCTCAACCCCCACCAGCCCCGCGTCGACTGGGACGCCGCCATCTGGATCTTCCCGTACCTGATTGGGATGGGGATCATCTCCTACTTCGGGACGTTCGGCAGCGGCGGCATGCTTGACGGCGTCGGCATCTTCAAGAACGTCCTCGTCGGCGGCAACAACGATCTGGGCCTCTACGGCGGCCTGATTGCATCCGCGGGGTGGAGCCTGATCATCTATTTCCTCGCCATTTCGAGGCGCCTGCCCAGCGCGATGGTCGACAAGTACGTGGAAGACGTCTATCCGCCGCCGGTCGCCGAGTGAATCGCTTCGCGACCGCTTAGCGGGTTGCTTCGCCACCCGGGGATGGTGTTCGGGGGCGCGCATGCGCGCCCCCGCGGACCGCGCATGCGCGGTCCGGGCCGGGCCGCATGCGGCCCGGCCTCCTATGGTCAGCTGGCGCTGACCAACGCCTCCTCGTCGGAGTAGATCGCGCCCCGCTCGGCCTTCTCGATGAGCGAGACCGGCGGGTCGAAGCGGTCGCCGTAGCGCTCGGCCAGCTCCCGCGCGCGGGCGACGAAGCCGGGCAGGCCGGTGGTTTGGGGGTGGGCGGACGGAGGCGTATACCCGTTGATGTACTGGAGGACGCCGCCGGTCCAGCCGGGGAAGCCGATGCCCATGATGGAGCCGATGTTGGCGTCGGCGACGGACTCGATCACGGCCTCGTCCAGGCACTTGACGGTCTCGATCGCCTCGATCATCAGCATTCGCTCCTCGAGGTCGGTGAGGTCGATCTGCGACGGGTCCGCGACGGGCGGGAACGCCGTGCGCAGGCCGGGCCACAGGCGGGTGCGCTTGCCGTCCTGGTACTCGTAGAAGCCGGCGCCCTCCAAGCGGCCGGGACGCTCGAACTCGTCGAGCATCCGGTCGATGACCTGCTCGGCCGGGTGGGCGTCCCAACCGCTCGAGGCGGCGTCCGCCGCTTCCCGGGCCGCGTTGCGGATCTTGCGCATGAGCTTGAGGTTGAGCTCGTCGGAGAGCTGGAGGACGGGGGCCGGATAGCCGGCCTGGCTGGAGGCCTGCTCGATCGTGGCCGCCGGAACGCCCTCCAGCAGCATGGCGATGCCCTCGTTGATGAACGTGCCGATGACGCGGCTGGTGAAGAAGCCGCGGCTGTCGTTGACGACGATCGGCGTCTTGCGGATCAGCTTGGCGACGTCGAGCGCACGGTACAGCGTCTGGTCGGAGGTCTGCTCGCCCTTGATGATCTCCAGCAGCGGCATCTTGTCCACGGGCGAGAAGAAGTGCAGGCCGATGAAGTCGGCGGGGCGGGAGACGTGGTGGGCCAGTTCGGTGATCGGCAGGGTCGAGGTGTTGGATCCCAGCAGCGCATCGGGGGCCAGGTGCGGCTCTATTTCCTCAAACACGTTGGCCTTGACCTTGGGGTCCTCGAAGACGGCTTCGATCACCAGCTCGGCTCCGTCGGCCGCCGCCGGGTCGGTGGTGGCGGTAATCCGTCCCAGCAGCTCGTCGGCCTGCTCCTGGGTGGAGCGTCCGCGCTCCACGGCCTTGGCGACCAGCTTCTGCGAGTAGCCCTTGCCGTGGTCGGCCGCCTCCGGCGAGACATCCTTGAGCACCACCTCCAGGCCTGACCTGGCACACACGTACGCGATTGCGGCACCCATCATCCCGGCGCCGAGGACCACCACCTTGCCCGGGCCGAACGGCTCGATCTCCTCCGGGCGGCCGCGGTCGCCGGTCGCCCGCTGCAGATCGAAGAAGAACGCCTGGATCATGTTCTTGGCGACCTGGCCGGTGACGAGGTCGACGAAGTAGCGCCCCTCGATCTCCGACGCGTTGTCGAAGTCGACCTGGGCGCCCTCGACGGCGGCGGCCATGATGTGGTGGGGAGCCGGATAGTTGGCGCCCTTGATCTGCTTGCGCAGGTTGGCGGGGAAGGCGGGGAGGTTCTGGGCGAGCGCCGGGGTGGTGGGAGTGCCGCCGGGGATCTTGTGGCCCTTGATGTCCCAGGGCTGCTGCACCTCCTCGCCGGCCTTGGAGGCGATCCACGTCCTGGCGGCCGGCAGCAGGTCGTCGGCGCTGGGGACGAGCTCGTCGATGAGGCCGATCTCCAGCGCCTTGGCCGGCCGCAGCCGCTGACCCTGGAGCAGCAGCTGCATCAGCGCGTTGACGATGCCGAGCATCCGCACCGTCCGGGTGACGCCGCCGGCGCCGGGCAGCAGGCCGAGCTGCACCTCCGGGAACCCGAGCTGGATCTTGGCGTCGTCGACCACGATCCGGTGATGGCAGGCCAGGGCGATCTCCAGACCGCCTCCCAGTGCCGTGCCGTTGACCGCGGCCACAACGGGCTTGCCGAGCGTCTCCAGGCGGCGGAGCATCTGCTTGTTGTCATGCACGAACGCGGCGATCTCGTCCGAGTTCTCCTTCGTCGCGCGCTTGAGGTCGTGCAGGTCGCCGCCGGCGAAGAACGTCTTCTTGGCGGAGGTGATGATCACGCCGGTGATGTCGTCGCGCTCGGCCTCGAGACGCTCGACGGTCGCCTTCATCGACGCCTGGTAGGCGGCGTTCATCGTGTTGGCCGACTGGCTGGGGTCATCCAGGGTCAGGATGACGATCCCGTCGTCGCCCTGGTCCCAGCGGATCGTGCTGCGCTCGGTCATAGGAGTGTCGTCTCTCTCTCGGATTCAGGGGGCGGTGTTGAGGCCGGCGGTGCGGTCAGACGCGCTCGACCACCGTGGCGATGCCCATACCGCCGCCAACGCACAGGGTGGCCAGGCCGTAGCGCTTGTCCTGGCGCTCCAGCTCGTCGACCAGCGTGCCCAGGATCATGGCGCCGGTGGCCCCCAGCGGGTGGCCCATCGCGATCGCCCCGCCGTTGAGGTTGACCTTGTCCATGTCGAGGCCCATGTCCCGCACGAAGCGCAGCACCACCGCGGCGAACGCTTCGTTGATCTCGACGAGGTCGAGGTCGTCGACGGTCAGGCCGGCCTTGGCCAGCGCCTTGCGGCTCGCCGGTGCGGGACCCGTGAGCATGATGGTCGGGTCGGCCCCGGACACGGCGGTGGCCAGGATCTTCGCCCGGGCTCGGAGTCCGAGCTCGGCCCCGGTCCGCTCGTTGCCGATCGCCACCAGCGATGCCCCATCGACGATGCCCGACGAGTTGCCGGGCGTGTGGACGTGGTCGATCCTCTCGATCCAGTGGTACTTCTGCAGCGCCACCGCGTCAAAGCCACCCATCTCGCCCATGGCCGCAAACGACGGCTTGAGACCGGCGAGCGTGTCGACGGTCGTGCCCGGCCGGATGAACTCGTCGCGATCGAGCACCACATGCTCGTTGAGGTCGAGCACGGGGACGACCGAGCCTGAGAACCGGCCCTCGGCCTGCGCCGTGGCGGCGCGCTCCTGGGAGCGAGCGGCGTAGGCATCGACGTCCTCGCGAGTGAACTCCTCGACCGTGGCGATCAGATCGGCCCCGATGCCCTGGGGAATGAAGGACGTGTCGTAGTTGGTCTCCGGATCCATCGCCCAGGCGCCGCCGTCGGTGCCCATCGGCACCCGCGACATCGACTCGACGCCACCGGCGAGTACGAGGTCCTCCCAACCGGAGGCGACCTTCTGGGCGGCGATGTTGACGGCCTCCAGGCCGGAGGCGCAGAAGCGGTTGAGCTGAACACCGGACACGGTGTCCGGCAGTCCCGCCTTGATCGCCGCCGTCTTGGCGATGTCGGCCCCCTGGTCCCCGACCGGGGTCACGCAGCCGAGCACCACGTCATCGACCCGGTTGGGATCGAACTCAGGGTTGCGGGCGAGCATCTCGTGCATCAGCCCCACCACCAGATCCACCGGCTTGGTGGCGTGCAGCGAGCCGTTCACCTTCCCTCGGCCGCGAGGGGTCCGCAGTGCATCGAAGACGAGTGGTTCGGTAGCTGCCATTGTCTGCTCCTCTGAGAGTCGCCTGCACACGGTGTTCGGAAATGCTGCTTCGCCATGTTACCCGGGCGTTGGGATCAGCATCGCGAGGGCGGCGCCGATGTCGATGCGCCGGAAGCCCTGGTTCGAGCCCGGCGTCGGACCAGTCGCGCGTCCGGCCCGAGCGGCGCCGGTTGTCTGGAGCATCTGCTCGACGAAGACCAGCGGCCCGTCGGTCCCGCCGACGGTGACGTCGGCGCCGGCCGGCCTGCCGTCGGCGGCATAGGCGAGGGCGGTCACGATCCGCCGGTGCGCGCTGGCCAGGGTCTCGCGGGCGATCGCCGGCGGCCGGGCCGGGCCGTCCGGGACCAGCAGCCGCGTGATCCCCCGGTCATTGATCGCCCGCGTGACCGCCTCGGCATCCGGCGCCACCACCACCTCCTTGTGGTCTGGCCACACGTCGAGCTTGCGCAGATCGCCCCGCCGCCGGCCGACGTGGAAGGCGAAGTAGTCGGCGTAGGCGAAGAACGGCTCGCCACCGGCGCGCAGGCAGTCGTAGAACGCCGTCACGATGGCCAGGATCAGGATGGCGGCGCCGGCGGCGCCGTCGTCGTCGGCGATCACGATCCCCAGCCGGTCGTGCTCGTCGAATCCGTCGAACAGCTCGGCGATCGTCCCCCGGCGGCCGGAGATCATGATCTGGAACGCGTCGCTGCGTAGCCCCGTGGTGTGCACCGACGGATCTTCTCAATCTCGCGCGGGGCAATTAGTCTCAATGGCGGTGTCGACCGCTGACGTCCCCCTCGGCCAGCCGGAGCCGGAAGAGGCCAGTGCTTCCACGGGAGCCCTGTCCGGCAAGACCGCCTGGGCGCGCAACCTGGAGACGCCGCTCCGGGAGTTCCTGCGCACCGAGACGGGATCGGCGGCGATCCTGCTCGTCGCCGCCGTGGCGGCGCTGATCTGGGTCAACGTCAGCGCCGGCTCGTACGACCGGGTCTGGACGACGCAGTTGTCGATCCGCATCGCCGGCTCCGGGATCACCCAGGACCTGCGCCACTGGGTCAACGACGGGCTGATGACGCTGTTCTTCTACGTCGTCGGGCTCGAGGCCCGGCGCGAGTTCGACCTGGGTGAGCTGCGCGATCGCCGGCGCCTGGCGCTCCCAATCGCCGCCGGCGTCGGCGGGATGGTGGTGCCGGTCGCCATCTACCTGGCGATCAACGCCGGCGGACCCGGCCGCGCCGGATGGGGAACGGCGATGTCGACCGACACCGCGTTCGCGCTGGGCATGCTGGCGCTCGTCGGCCGCCGCTTCCCGCCCAGCCTGCGCGCGTTCATCCTGACGGTCGCCGTCGTCGACGACCTGGTGGGACTGGTGGTCATCGCCGTCGCCTTCACCGGCACGCTCCACGTCGCGCCGCTCGTGGTGGGGTTGGCGGTGTTCGCCGTCATCCTCGCCGTCCGCAGCTGGGGCGTGCAGAACGGGCCCGTGTACCTCGCGCTGGGCCTGGTCGCCTGGGTCGCGTTTCTGAAGTCAGGCGTCGACCCAATCGTCGTGGGGTTGGTGATGGGACTGCTGACGATCGCCTATCCGGCGGCCCGGGCCGACCTGGAGCGGGCGACCGACCTGTTCCGGGTATTTCGCGAGCAGCCGACATCCGAGCTGGCGCAGTCGGCGCGCGCCGGCGTGCGCTCGGCGATCTCGCCCAACGAGCGCTGGCAGCAGATGTTTCACCCGTTCACCAGCTACGTCGTCGTCCCGCTGTTTGCGCTGGTCAACGCCGGCTTCGCCATCAACGGCCCGTTCCTGGCGCGGGCGTACGGGTCACCGGTGACGCTGGGAATAGTGCTCGGGTACCTGCTCGGCAAGCCGATCGGCATCACCGGCGCCGCGGCGCTGCTCACCCGCGCCAGCCGGGGCCGCATCACCCTCCCGGTCGGCTGGGCGTCGGTGCTGGGGGGCGGGGCGATCGCCGGCATCGGCTTCACCGTGTCGCTGCTGATCGCCACGCTCGCGTTTCATGGGCAGGTCCTGGCGGAGGCCAAGCTCGGCGTGCTGACGACGCTGGTGCTGGCGCCGGTGGCGAGCGCCCTGGTGCTGCGGGTGACGGAGCGATTGCCCAAGAGGCTGAAGCTGCGGGCCCTGGTCGGCGGCGGCGAGACGATCGTCGATCTCGCCGTCCCCGTTGACCCGGAGCGCGATCACATCCGGGGTCCCGAGGATGCGTCGGTGACGCTGGTCGAGTACGGCGACCTCGAGTGCCCGTACTGCGGGCAGGCCGAACCGGTGATCCGCGAGCTGCTGTCGGACTTCGGCGACCTGCGCTACGTGTGGCGCCACCTCCCGCTCAACGACGTCCATCCACATGCGCAGATGGCCGCCGAGGCGTCCGAGGCGGCCGGCCGGCAGGGAAGCTTCTGGGAGATGCACGACCTGATGCTCGCCCACCAGGACGACCTGACGCTCAAGGCGATCCTGCGGTACGCGGAGGAACTGGGCCTCGACATGGACCGGTTCCGCGAGCACGTCCGCAAGCGCAAGGGGGCGGCGCACATTGCCGAGGACGTCGAGTCCGCGGATCTCAGCGGCGTGTCGGGCACGCCGTCGTTCTTCATCAACGGCCACCGCCATCAGGACGCCTATGACGTCGAGACGCTGTCCCGGGCGGTGCGGCTGGCCCGGGCCCGGGCCGCGATCGCCCGGTGACGCTCATCAACCTCTTCATCAACTCGTAATGCCCTCTTCATCCTCCGGCGCAGAGTCAATGCATGAAGCTCAACCGTGCAGTTCCCATCCTCGCCGCGACGGCCGCCTGCGCGCTCGGCGCCGTCCCGGCAGCGTCGGCGGCGACCGACGCCCAGCAGGCTGCGAGCGAGAACTGGGCCGGCTATGTGGCCGGCGGCTCCGGCTCTTCCAATCAACAGTTCAAGAGCGTGTCCGGAAGTTGGGTCGCGCCAACCGCGGCATGCACCAGCGGACAGGGATATTCGGCATTCTGGGTCGGCCTTGGCGGATCCGGTCAGGGCAACGCCCTCGAGCAGACGGGCACCGAGGCCGACTGCTCGGCGAGCGGGACCGCCAGCTACTTCGCCTGGTACGAGCTGGTGCCGAGCGCGCCGGTGAAGGTCACCATGGCGATCCATCCCGGAGATCACATATCCGGCACCGTCACCGTGAACGGGTCCAACGTGACCATCTCGCTGTCTGACCAGACCACCGGAGGCGCGTTCTCCAAGACGCTCCAGATGAGCAACCCGGACGTGTCGAGCGCCGACTGGGTCGCCGAGGCACCGTCCTCGTGCGGGCAGGCGGCATCCAATTGCACGCCAATGCCCCTCACCGACTTCGGCACCGTCCACTTCACCAACGCCTCGGCGACCACGACGAGCGGTCACACCGGGACGATCTCGGATTCCAGCTGGTCGGCGACGGCGGTCACCCTGAGCCCCGCCGCCTCGTCCATGGGGTTCGCCGGGTATTCCCCCGGAGGCCCGGTCGGCTCAGCGGGGGCGACGCCCTCGGCCCTGTCCTCCGACGGCTCGTCCTTCTCGGTGACGTGGACGGGTAACTCGAGCGGCGCGACCCCCACCAGCGGGTCGGTCGGCTCCGGCTCGTCCGGCGGCTCCGGCTCGTCCGGCGGCTACGGCGGTGGCGGCTACGGCTATGGCGGTGGCGGCTACCCCGGCGACGGCTACGGCGGCTACCCGGGTGGCGGCTACGGCTACGGCGGCTATCCGGGCGGCGGCTACCCGGGCGACGGCGGCTACATCTACGTCCCGTACTGATGCTCGGCTGACCGTCCCGTGGCGTCTGAGCGGCCCATGCGTCCCGCTCAGGCGCCGGGGTGCGCTGTCAGCGCGGCGGGGAGGCCTGCTTGAGCGCGCGCTGCACGGCGGCGACGACCGACTTTCGGTTGCGGCCGGCCAGCTCGTAGAGCTCCACGGTGGCCAGCACCTCGGTGGAGACCGACGACAGTCGGTCGATCACGTCGGCGGCCTTCATCGTCCGGTAGCCGTCCCACGGCTCGGCGATGCGTATCTGGGCGCCGGCGCCATCCTCGGCGCCCGGCTCGGCCACCTCTTCGACGAGCTCCGGCTCCTCGGAGACGTGCTCGGCCTCCGGCATCGGCGGCTCAGGCGTGCCCGCGTTGACGATCTCGGCGACCGACTGGTCGTCACGGGCGACATCGCGCGGCGCCGTCGGCCCGGTGGCCGGCGGTGCCGGCGATGGGGCGGCGGCGGGTGCGGCCGGCTCCGCGGGAGCGGGTGTCTGCGGCTCTGGGGGCGCGGGCGTGGCCCGCTCTGCGGGCGTCGGTGTGACTGGCTCTGCCCTGGGCGGTGTGGCGGGCCGGGATGGCGGACGGCGCCGGACACGGCTGGGAGGGGATGACGGCCTGTCCCGGGGCGAGGACGTGGAGCTGGCCGCGGGCCCCTGCCACGCGGGCGGCTCCGAGGACGGCGGAGCGGCCGTCCCGTTGCCGTCGTGGTCGCCCTCGTCACCGATCAACCTCGAGGTCACCAGGCCCACCAGTCCCTCGGCGAGCTCGATCGCCTCGTGGGCACCGTGAAGGGTTATCTGGACGCCGCGTGTGGCAATCCGCAGCGGCCGGGTAATCAAGGATCCGAACATCGAGCGGTACTACCCGCAGGGTTGCAAGCTAACCAGCCCCAACCGGCTCGGACCGGTGCCGCATCCCCTAAGCTGCGCGTCCCGGTGAGGAGAACACGATGGTAGAAGTCGATCTCTTGGGCCTGCTCCCCAGCGAGGTGAAGGGGCTGCTCGGCGGCGGCCTCAACCTCGTCGAGCGCTTCGGCGACGAGGCGTACTTCGCCGCCATCTGCATCCGCAGCGGGATGGTCCGGCCGGAGCTGCCCCACAAGCTCGCTCAGATGCTGCTCGCCTTCGAGCGCCACGGGCTGCTCGCCGGAGCGGTGACGATCGGCGCCATCCGTAACGGCGATCGCATCGCCGTTCGCGATGAACGCGGGGATATCACGTACCGCGAGCTTGACGAGCGCACCAACGCGATCGCCAACGCCTGGCGCGAGAAGGGTCTGCAGCCGGGGGACGGGGTGGCGATCCTCGTCCGCAATCACCGCGGGTTCCTGGAGGCGGTGTTCGCCGCCGCCAAGGCCGGCGCGAAGATCATCCTGCTCAACACGTCGTTCGCCGGGCCTCAGATACGCGAGGTCGCCGATCGCGAGGGTACCGACCTGCTCGTGTACGACGACGAGTACTCGGAAACGCTTCAGGGTGTGGAGCCGCCGCACGGCCGCTGGCGCGCGTGGGTGGACGAGGACCCAGAGCATCCGGAGAAGGTCGACGACTCGCTGGAGTCGCTGATCCAGAGCGGCGACACCAGCGCGCCGCCGAAGGCGGGCAAGGCTCCAAAGATCGTGATCCTCACCAGCGGCACCACCGGCACGCCGAAGGGCGCTCCCCGCGAGGAGCCGCGGTCGCTCGGCCTGATCGGCGGGCTGCTCAGCAAGGTCCCGTTCCGGGCCCGTCAGACGACAGAGCTGGCGGTGCCCATGTTCCACGCCCTCGGCTTCGCCGGCATGGCCCTCGGCCTGGCCCTCGGCTCGACGCTCGTCGTGCGCCGCCATTTTGAGCCGGAGACGACGCTCGACAGCCTCCAGGACAACGAGGCGACGGCGCTCACCGTCGTTCCGGTGATGCTGCAGCGGATCCTCGAGCTCGGCGAGGAGGTCATCAACAAGCGCGACCTCCCCAAGCTCAACGTGATCTTCGTCAGCGGGTCGGCGCTGAGCACCGACCTGGTCAAGCGGTCGCTGAAGGCGTTCGGCCCGGTCGTCTACAACATGTACGGGTCGACCGAGATCGCGTACGCGGCGATCGCGACACCGCAGGATCTGGCCGAGGAGCCGGCGAGCGTCGGCAAGATCGTCCGCGGCGTGGTCGTCAAGATCTTCGACGACGACGGCAGGGAGATCACCGACCCCGGCGTCACGGGGCGGATCTTCGTCGGCAACAGCGCGCAGTTCGAGGGCTACACCGGGGGAGAGACCAAGGAGCAGCTGGAGGGGCTGATGTCCTCCGGCGACGTCGGCCACTTCGACGACAAGGGACGCCTGTTCATCGACGGGCGTGATGACGAGATGATCGTCTCCGGCGGCGAGAACGTGTTCCCGGCGGAGGTGGAGGAGTTGCTGAGCGGCCACGAGGCGATCGAGGAGGCGGCGGCGATCGGCGTTGACGATGAGAAGTTCGGCCAGCGGCTCAAGGCATTCGTCGTCCTGCGCAACGGCCAGAAGCTCGCCGAGGACGAGGTCAAGGATTACGTCAAGGAGAACCTGGCGCGCTACAAGGTTCCCCGGGAGATCGTCTTCCTCGACAAGCTGCCCCGCAACCCAACCGGGAAGGTGCTCAAGCGCGAGCTCGAGGAGACCCGTGACGGGGCCGCCGCGGACAAGTCGGAGGAGGCCGCCGCGGACAAGTCGGAGGAGGCCGCCGCGGGTAAGTCCAACGGGGGCCCGGGGAGAGTGGGCTCGCGCTCGCGTTCGGCTCCCGGCCGGCAGCCGTAGACTCGCGGCTGCATGCTGATCCTTCCTCCGGGGCACGCCGAGACCGTCCGCCGCCGGCCCGCCATCAGACCGCGGGAGAAGTGGATGATCGGTGGCGTCGCCGCGGCCGTTGCCGTGCTCGCCGTGGCGCTCGTCATCTCGTTTGCCACGAGCACGACGAAGTCCGGGCGCGGCTGCATCTCCGTCGCCCTGGCGTACTCGACCGGCGGCGCCCAGATCGACCGCTGTGGGGCGGCCGCCCGGGCCCTGTGTGCCAGCGTGGGCGTCCCGGGCGGGATTACCGGGCTGCCGGCGCACGGCGTGGCTGCGGCCTGTCGCCAGGCCGGCCTGCGCGTCGGCTGACCCGGCACCTAAGATGCGCTCGTGCCTGATCCCGCCGAGTTCCGAGCGCAGTTTCCCGTCTTCGACCGCGTCTCCTATCTGAACGCCGGCACCGAGGGCCCGCTGCCGCGCCGGGCAGCCGACGCCGTCCGGGCTCGCATCGCGGAGGAGGTGGGCCGGGGCCGGTCCGGAAGGCCGTACATGGAGTCCGTGATCGAGTTGGCCACGAGCCTGAGGGCCGGCTATGCCCGCGTCCTCGGCTGCGACCCCATCGACGTGGCGCTGACCGGATCGACGACCGACGGTGTCAACACCGTCCTCTCCGGCCTCGATCTGCGCTCCGGCGACGAGATCGTGACCAGCGACGAGGAGCATCCCGGCCTGCTCGCGCCGCTGGGACGGCTCAAGCGGACGGCCGGAGTCAGGGTCAAGGTCGTCCCCTTCGCCGAGATCGCCGGCGAGGTCGGCCCCGGCACGCGCCTGATCGCCTGCTCGCACGTCTCGTGGGTCAGCGGACGAGTCGTCGACACCGCCGGGCTCGCGGCCACCGGCGTGCCTGTCCTGCTCGACGCGGCTCAGGGAATCGGCGCGGTGACGGTCGACGTCGACGCCCTCGGCTGTGCCTTCTACGCCGGCTCCGGGCAGAAGTGGCTCTGCGGACCGGAGGGCAGCGGCGCCCTGTACGTGCGCCGTGATCAGCTGGATGAGCTGCTCGTCCCCTGGCCGGGCTACGCCTCGGTCGCCGACGCCAAGCAGGCGCTCGACTCACCGCCGGCCGAGCACGCCAACCGCTTCGACCACGGCTTCCCCCCGGGGATGCGCAGCGCCTGGGCACTGGCCTCGCTCGGCGTGCTCGAGGACGCGGGCCTGGAATGGGTCCACGAGCGCGCCGCCACCCTCGCCGCGGGGCTGGCCGAGCGCCTGGCCGAGCGCGGGCTCGAGGTCGGCCCCCGCGGGCGATCGACGCTCGTGTCCTGGAAGGCCGAGGACGTCGACGCAGAGGTGGCGCGTCTGGCGGAGGCGGGCTTCGTCGTCCGCAGCATCCCGTCCCACGGCCTGATCAGAGCGTCGGTGGGCGCGTGGTCCTCCGAGGAGGAGCTCGCGTCCCTGGCACAGCACGCAGTCGGCTGAGGAGGAGCGCCCCGGCGCCTGCTCGGCGCCGGTCGTCGCCGCCGCCTCGAAGCTGCCGGGTGACCTACCCGGAGATGCGGCGCGGGTGCGTGTAGACGTTGACGTTTCCCCGGCGCGCGAACCCGCACAGCGTCAGGCCCCGGTCGTCGGCCAGCTCGACCGCCAGGGAACTGGGGGCGCCGACGCCAACGAGGATCGGCGCGCCCGCGACCGCCGCCTTCTGGACGAGCTCGAACGACAGGCGGCCGCTGACGCACAGCACGTGACCGCTCAGCGGAAGGCGGCCCTCGAGCAGCGCCCGGCCGACGACCTTGTCCATCGCGTTGTGGCGGCCGACGTCCTCGCGGCTGTATTGCAGCCGCCCATCGGCGTCAAACAGACCCGTGGCGTGCAGGCCGCCGGTGCGGTCGAATCCCGGCTGGTCCAGGCGGGACGGAAGGTCGGCGGCCAGGGCGCGGGGGATGGTGGGCTCGGCGCCCAGCGGTGCGCTGAGCACGGCCACCTGCTCGAGGGCGCCCTTTCCGCAGACTCCGCACGACGAGGTCGTGTAGAAGCGTCGCACGCCCGGGTCGTGGGTCAACGGGCCGCTGACCTCGATTGTGTTGTTGGCCAGGTCCTCGGTCAGCCCCGCCTCGCGCGGACCGTCGATCAGCCCCTCGCCGTACAGGAAGCCGAGCGCAAGCTCCTCGTCGTCGCCGGGGGTGCGCATGGTGACGGCAAGGGGAGCGCCGTCGACGCGGATCTCCAGCGGCTCCTCGATGGCCACCACGTCCTGCATTCCGTCGTGAGCGACGCTCCGGTACACAGGGGTGACGCTAACGCGAAATGCCTGGAGGCGTCCCCGGAAGGTCAGGCCGCGACCGGCTCGCCGCGCAATTCGGCCTCGAACGGAAGCGACTCCCGCTCCAGCTGGCCGTCAGGGCCGATGTGGTAGGCGCCGGTGCGCCGCAGCGGTGGCGAGTACGCGTGGATCGTCACCGCCGGCGCATCGCCGGCGTGCAGCACGCGGTGGATGGCGACCGGCGGGACCGTGAACGTCGCTCCGGGCCCGAGCTCCCGCGAGCGCGGAGGGCCGCCGAGGGTCAGCCGGTCCTCCCGGACACGGCCTGACACGACTGCGATGGCCGCGGCCGAGTCGTCGTGATCATGAAAGCCGGTGTCCTGGTCCTGACTCCAGCAGATGACCCACGCGTTGACGTCCTCGTCGTCCACGATCTGCTCGAAGACGCGGACGTCGTCGGCGTGGCGGACGAAGTGGCTCCAGCGCTCCGGTGTGGCCGCCAGCTCGGCGGCGAACCTCGCCAGCTCCGGTGGGGAAAGGCTCATGCGGGTGCTCCCGCCTGGCTCAACACGCGTGCCGCATTCGCCATCAGCTCTCCCTCGCGGCCGCAGGGCACCGGCTCGACCACCGGCCGGTCGGAGCCGTAGACGAGCTGGCGCGCGCCGACCCAGGCCGCCATCGCCCTGACCGTGCGGGGCCCGTAGCTCGAGGTGTCATAGAAGGTGAGCGGGTCGGCGAGATCGATGGCGGGACCGCCGCGCGTCGCCAGTCGCTCGCTGAGCAGCGGGCCGCCGCCGGCGAGCATGGCGAAGACGACCGGCAGCCGCGGCAGCTCGTGCCGGCCGTACGTCGTGAACGTCAACCACGCCGCCTGCATCTGGGACACGTAGTCGGTGAGCGCCCGCCACCAGAGCGGCTCGTTCATCGGCGCCTCGCGCGCGTGGCGGGTCGCGGCCCCGCCGGGATGCACGAACAGCGGGACGCCGTGCGACTGCGCCCGCTCGAGCACCGGGCGCAGCGCGTCGAGCTGGTCCCGAGCGGCGATCGCGCCCGCGGGAACCGAGACGCCGATGCAGCCACGGGCGAGCACGTCGTCGACGTCGGCCGGGTCAGGGGCTGCGATCGGAACCGGCCCCCACGCGGCGAAGCCCTCGCCGAGGGCCAGCACCCCATCCAGGTGGGCGCCGATCAGCTCCAGGGCGACGTCGCGGCGGAGGGCCTCGATGCCGATTGGGCTGGAGAGGGCGACGACTGCCCGGTCGACTCCGTCACGGCCGAGCAGGTGGGCTCGGCGCGCCGGGGACTCCGCCTCGGTGTCGATCACGTAGGGCAGCTCGCCGCCGCAGTGCAGCACGGTCAGCCCGTCGTCGCGGCGCACGAACGGGAGACAGTCGCGCTCGGCGAGCGCGTCGAGCAGGGGTGCCGTCCAGACGTGTTGGTGGATGTCGACGAGATGCGGCATTAGAACTAACTCAACTTATAAAGTTAACTTTAGCAGGTCCAGCGTCAGCGGTCCGAGGTGGGATGTTGAAGCGGGGGTTATCGTTCACAGCATGACTGCCGAGGACCCGCCCACGCAAGACCTCAAGCTCCGCCAGCTGGCGCAGGAGCGGGCCGAGCGGGAGCAGGTCGCCGATGCGGAGAACGAGGCGGACGCCGAGCGTCATCTCCGGCGGGCCGACAAAGCCGCCTACCTGCGCCGCAAGCTCGAGGAGCGTGAGCGGAGCGAGCGCGCCGCCGGGCTCGGCGACGAGCCGCCGCCGGCGGCCTGACGGGGGCGCCCGGCGGTCTGGCCGCCGCCTGGGGGCCGTCTGACGAGGCGCGCTCCCCCGCCGGCCATGCGGGTTGGCAGGCTCTGATTGCCAGCAGCAATGGTCCCGCGGGACAGCAGACCAGGTGCGCGCGCGGCGCAACCATTGACGGCACGCGGTCAATCACCGGCGGCCGGCTCCGGCCGCCGTTACGAAGGAGGGTCTATCCACATGTTGTCTTGCCGAACGCCTCTGGCTGCTCTCGCAGCCGTCACCGCAGCGCTTGCGGTCGCCGTCCCGGCGGCCGGCGCCGCGACCACGGCCCCTACCGTGGACCCGCAGGTCTGCCAGCTCCTGAGCTCCACCACCACGGGCCCGTTTGCCCCCACGCAGTTCTTCGGAGGCGCCTCGCTCGGCGCCGTGCTGACGAGCGCCGGCAACTCGGTCAACTGCCCGGCTCCGGCCCCTCAGCAGTCGCTGCTGCCCCCCATTCTCTGAGCCACATGACGTGGTGGCTCCGGAGCGGCAACGCCCCGGAGCGCTGCGCCTGCCTCCGTCCGCGGGCGGACGCGCGGGTTGACATCCGCCAGAACCGGATGCGAACATACGTTCGTGACGAGTGACGGCAGCGCCTATGCCAGATTTCGCCGGGCCCTCGAGACCGGGAACGAGCTCCTCGTTCTCGGCGCTGCCCGGGAGCTGCCCCAGATCGCCCTGGATGACGCCCTGCGCATCTGCCTCGTGCTGCGCGACGGCGACCGCGGGCGCTATGAGCGTGCGGCGGTGCGCTGGCTCGGCCGCTTCGCCCTCGAGGCGCGCGCGGTGACGATCGCCGATCTGCGAGCGGCGGCAGCCGCCCTGGAGGCGCTGCCCAGCCGGACCGCCGAGGCGATGGAGCAGCTCCAGCGGCTGTGCGTCGCGCGCGGGATCCACTGAGGCCGCGGCCTCAGCGCGCCGCCAGCCAGCCCTCGAACTCCGTCGCGACGATCCGCTGATCGTGGACGTCCGCGGCCTCGTCGGAGGCCAGCCAGACGACTGGGGGCCCCATGATCGCCGGATCGAGCAGCCCGCTCCGGACCTCGTCCGGCATGTCGTCCGGGATCATCCCCGTGTTCGTCGCGCCGCCGGGAAGCAGAAGGTTGACCCTGACCGGCGAATCGGCGAGATCCGCGGCCATGACGCGTGACAGGGCCTCGACAGCCGCTCCGGCGGGGCCGTAGGGGACAAAGCCGCGCCGCACCATCGTCTGCTCGTTCATCGAGATGTTGACGATCCGCCCCGCCCCGCGCTCGAGCATCAGGGGCGCGACGGCGCGGGCCATCAGGAACGCACCCGTGGCCTTCGTCGCCAGCACGTCATGGAAGCCCGCCGGCGGCACCTCCCAGAACGGTTGCGGATCGGACATGAACCGCGGGTTGACGGTCCGCATGCCGATCCCGGCGTTGTTGACGAGCATGTCGATGCCGCCCAGGCCGGTGAGCGTCCGCTGCACGGCGGTCGCCACGGACGACTCGTCCCGGACGTCCAGCTCCACCGGGAGCGCCGTGTCTCCCAGCTCGGCGGCGACGCGCTCGGCGCCGCCGGGATCCCGGCTGGTGACGGCCACACGTGCTCCGGCGGCGCTGAGCGCCCGAGCCATGGCGAGCCCCAGGCCGCTGGTGGCCCCGGTGACCAGGACGCGGGTGCCGTCGAGGCGGGTCATGGTCCTCAGCCTAATGGCCGCCCGCGCTTGGCGGCTGAGCCGGCGACCATGTACGCCCCGGTACGTCAGCCGGCCGCCAACCGCATTGCGGCGCGAACCGGAGCGACCTTCCGGATCCTGCCGTAAGGTTCCACGGCCCATGGTCATGGACGACTCCACCGATCTCCGCGTCGCCGACTCCCTCGGCGTCATCGCGGACTCCGTCACGCGCGCCGACGAGACCCTGCATCTGGCGGCCCGGCACATCGACCCGGAGTTCGTCGACGTGCTGCGGATCATCGGCTTCGACAAGGAGTACGTGTCGGCCAGCGGCTCGTATGTCTACGACGCAGCGGGACGTGCCTACCTTGACTTCCACACCGGGGAGGGCTTCGCCAGCCTGGGGCACAACCATCCGGATCTGCGGGAGGTCCTGCAGGCCGCGCTGGCGAGCGATCTCGTCGATGGCGTGCAGATCCACTATTCCGTGCTCGCCGGACTGCTCGCCGAGGCGCTGTCGGAGCGGCTTCCGGCCGGGCTCGACGCCGTGTTCTTCACAAGCAGCGGGGCCGAGGCGGTCGATTCGGCGATGAAGTTCGCCCGGGCCGCGACGCGCCGCCCGCGGCTGATCTCCTGCGAGGGCAGCTTTCACGGAGTCACGCTGGGGCCGCTGTCCATGGTCGGCGACGAGTTCTTCAAGGACGGGTTCGGTCCGCTTCTGCCGGGGTGTGACCGGGTTCCGTTCGGCGATCTGGAGCAACTGGAAGCCGCGCTGCGCGCCAGGGATGTGGCCGCGTTCTTCGTCGAGCCCATCCAGGGCCGGGCCGTCACACCCGCCCCGGACGGCTACCTGGCGGCGGCGCAGGACCTCTGCCGGCGCTACGGGACGCTGTTCGTCGTCGACGAGATCCAGACCGGGCTTGGCCGGACCGGCAAGCTCTTTGCCCTGGAGAACTGGGGTCTGGAGCCGGACTTCGTGCTGGTGGGCAAGGCGCTCAGCGGGGGCTACATGCCGGTGGCGGCGATGGTCACACGCTCGGCGATTCGCGCCCAGGCCGTGGGCACGCTGGAGCGCAGCTACATCCACCAGTCGACGTTTGGTCGCAACCGGCTGTCGATGGCGGCGGGTCTCGCCACGCTGCGGATCATCGATCGCGATGCTCTCGTCGATCACGCGGCGCACGTGGGGGCGCTGCTGATGGCCGGAATCCGCGACCTGCAGGAGCGCTACGAGATGATCAAGGAGGTGCGCGGCGCCGGTCTGATGATTGGGATCGAGCTGTGCGCTCCCAGCTCGCGCCTCCAACGGCTGAGCTGGCGTCTCATCCATGCCGCGAGCGAGGGCCTGTTCCCCCAGCTGATCGTGATCCCGATGCACCGCGACCACGGCGTGATCACGATGGCGGCCGGTAAGAACGACGTGATCAAGCTGCTCCCGCCGTTGACGCTGTCAGAGCCTGAGGCGGCGTTCTTCCTCGACGCGTTCGATGCGGTGCTCGCCGACTGTCACGGCGCCGCCGGGAAGAACTGGGGGATTGTGCGAGACATCGCCACCGCGACGATCCGGCGCCGGGCGGCCAGCCGATCCGGGTGAGCCCGGGCCGTCGGACGAGCGGCGCAGGGCGCGATCCGGCGCCCGCCGGCCGATGCCTGATCACGGGTGCGACCGGGTTCATCGGTGGGCACCTGGCGGGGCGACTGGCTGGGGAGGGCGGGCGCGTCCGCTGCCTGGCGCGATCGTCGAGTGACACGTCGCAGATCGCCGGGCTTGACGTCGAGCTCGTCGAGGGAGACCTTCAGGATCCTGACTCGCTGACCCGGGCCGCGGAGGGCTGCCGGAAGGTCTTCCACTGCGCCGCGATGGTGTCCGATTGGGCCACCGTCGACGAGATCACGCGCGTCAACGTCCAGGGGACCCAGCACCTGCTCACCGCGGCCGCGGCCGCGTCGGTCGAGCGTTTCGTCCACTTCAGCACCACCGACGTCTACGGCCACCGCGGCCCGCAGGCGATCGACGAGTCGTATGCCGGCGGCCGCTTCTCCAACTGGTATGCCCAGACGAAGCTCAGTGCCGAGCACGCGGTCCGGGCCGCCGAGGCGACCCACGGACTGGCCGCCGTCATCCTGCGGCCCGCGACCGTCTACGGCCCCCGGTCCCAGGAGGTGATCGGTGACATCGCGCGGGCTATCCGGGGCGGCAACATGCTCCTGATCGACGGTGGGCGCCCGGTCGCCGGCCTGGTGTATGTCGACAACCTGATCGACGCCGCCGTGCTGGCGGCGAGTCACGACGCCGCGCCCGGCCACGCCTTCAACGTCACCGATGGGCTCGGCGTCACCTGGAGGCAATTCACCGATGATCTTGCCCGGGGGCTCGGCTGTCCCGGGCCGCGCTGGAGCCTGCCGTTTGGGGCCGCCAACGGCATCGCGTTCGCGCTCGAGCACGGCTACCGTCTGCTCCGCCGGACGACGGGCGTCCGGACGCGGCCGCTGCTGTCCCGGCAGGCGGTGCATGTGCTGGGGGCCGACCAGCGGTTCAGCAACGACAAGATCCGCAACCGCCTGGGCTGGGCGCCGCGCACCGGCTATGAGGACGGACTGGACGCGACGCTTGCCTGGCTGCGGTCCGAGGTGTGGTGAGACCACGTCGCGCGGGATCGCGCACGTGCGCGGGGCCCGCTTGAAAGCGAGCCGCGGGCCGGGTCGTATGAAGGGCGGGGAACTAGCCGAGCGTGCTCGTGCCGCCGCTCTCCGAGGTGCCGCCGGAGGGGGTGGTGGTCGAGCCTGATCCGGCCGGCGAGCTTCCGCCGGAGGTGGTGGATCCCGAGCCGCCCGCCGAGGCCGCGGTGGAGCTCGGCTGGCTGCCGTTCCCGGCGAGGTCCTGTGCGATCTTCGCCATCGTGAGAGGTCCGGCGATCCCGTCAGCGGTCAGCCCGTTGGCGCTCTGGAAGGCCTCCACGGCGGCCGTCGTCTCCGGTCCGTAGACACCGTCGAACCCGCCTGTGTAGTAGCCCAGCTGCGCCAGGTCGCGCTGCACGTTCACGACCCATGCGCCCTGCTGGTACCCCGGCGACGCCGCGGCATAGGAGACGGGCTGCACCGAGCGGCTGGTGATGGGCTGCGAGATCCTCTCGGCCGGATGCGCCGGGCTGCTCGCGTTCGCACTGTCGACGATCACCCAGGCGCCGCCGGTGGCCGATCACCGCGGCGGCCACGCCGCAGGTGAAGCCGCGCATCGTGAGGTGGCGGCGAACGCGCGCCCGCTCCGTCAGGCGGCGCTCGATCCGGTCGGTCTGAGCGGCGATGTCGTGGCGGTTGAACTGGTCTTCCGGGGTGATGGTGTTGGTGGTCATGTCTGTTCCCTTCCGATCGGAGGAGGACGACCTCCGTCGCGCTACACCGGCACCCGTGCGGTGGCGACCGTTCGCCGTGCGCGCCCGGGCCGACGTCCAGCCGCCCGCCGGCGCTCGCCAGCCGCACCCGCTGGGAGGCGAGGCCGATGTGGCCATGTGTGAGCCGGTCCGCCGGAACGACCGGGTCAAACGCCACGCCGTCATCGCTGACGCTCAGGCTCCGTTCCCGGTCGGCCTCGCGGACCGTGACGGTCACATGCCGCGCGCGAGCGTGCCGCGCCGACGTTGGTGAGCAGCTCGCGGGCCACGCTGAACAGAATCCGGTCGCGCTCTCCCCGGGCGGCCACCGTCTCGAGGTCCATCTCGCCGAGAGACCGCGCGCCACCCCCTCGCGATACATCGGGTGGTCGTCCCCGACGACAACGCGGATGGGAGCACCCTCGCGCATGAGCGCCATCCTATCCCGGGGCAACGGCCGCGAGGAGGAGGGGTGACGGCAACGGCACGCTGCGGGCGCTGCCGTCGGTCGCCGACGAATACTCAGGAGTCGGCTACCCGCTGATCGGACGGGCGCCGGCGCCACCCAACTCGGACCTCCAGGATTCGACCGGGGACCTCCGGCGTGACAGCCGGAGGGGACCGCTACCGCATCGCAGTCATGGCGTGCATGCCGTGGCCGGCGCTGCCGGGGATCACGAGCCCCGGCACGTCCCCGGGCATGGCTACGACGGCGACCGCGAGCACGATCAGGATGCCTGCGGTGGCCCATGTCGCGACCCGGCGCCATGGCATCGTCTTCTCCAGCGCGATGAGAGCGGCGATGAACGCCATCCACGTCAGGCTCATGACGCCGAGGGCGAACATTCCGGCCATCAAGGCCCAGCAACAGCCAAGGCACCACCCGGCATGTCTCGATCCCATCTCGAGTGCGCCTCGCTTCCCGTCGCGCCAGGTCCCCAGGAGGAAGCCCAGCGGACTACGGCACCTGCCCAGGCAGACGTTCTTCAGCGGCGTCAGCTCGTACAGCGCGGCAACGGCGAGGACGCCGCCCGCCACCCACCGTCCTCCCGCGCTCCAGGCCAGACCGCCGCCGAGAGCAGTCCGGCCGAGGCGGAACAGCGCGTACGCGACGAGCCCCGCCGCACCCCACACCACCAGGTACGCGATGGTGAAGAGCAGCGGGCGGCTCCAGCCGCGCCGGCGGGTCATTCGCGCATACAGAGCGGTGGTCGGCGCCAGGGAGGGGAACATCATCGCCGCCATCATCACCACCCACACGCCCAGGAACCAGCCCAGCGTGCCGAGGTCGGTGCCCGGTCCGGCGTCCATTCCGACCATCTGCCGGGCGGTCAGCCACCACGCGGCCGCAGCCAGCACCAACAACAGCAGCACGAGGCCGATGCGCGAGCGGACGGCCCCGAACGCCGCTGCGAGCCCCTGACGCTCGACTTGGCGGTCCTGAGCCGTAGCCGCCGTGCTCAGGCCGACCATGAGAAGTGCGACCTCGAAAAGGCAGCCTTGCCGTCGTACTCGATGCCGAACGCGTCGATCTTCGACCGGGTCGCATGGGCGACCGTCAGCTCGGGGCCAGCGGGATGGAAGACCCCCGCCAGACGCACGGGCTCACCGGTCTGAGATCCGAAGGGGACGACATCCTCGATTTCGAAATCGACGGCGTCTCCGATCCGAACCGAGTGACGCAAGCCCTCCTCCTGCACCTCGATTGCTGCCCGCTCGACTCCCAGGTTCTCACCCACGAGGGGGCCCAGGGCCTCCATCGGACCCCCCAGCGCGCCGGAAAACACGCCGCCCAGCTTCTCGGCCTGCTCGTCGGATGCCGCCGCATCGATGAACACCCCGAGTCGCCAGCCGCCGTCGCTCATGACCTTGGGGGTGTCCGCGACGGCTGCGACGATCAGGTCACTCACGTCGGTCCCCTGGATCTGACCATCCTCGACGTTGAAGACGAGCGTGACTCTGCAGCGGTCCAGGGTGGCGCCGAGCGCCATCGACGCGGTGCACGGGCAGACGACATCGCACGAGCACGTCTCGAAGTAGGACCCCTCGAGCTTCCAGGGCATGCCGGCCTCCTAAAGTGGACTAGCCGGATTCTCTCCGCGGTTGGGCGTCGCGTCAACCATCCTCCCAGGCGGCAAGAGCGGAGTTATGCTGTCCGCACTGGAGTCGAGTGATCCCGGTGCGCCTTGGCGCTCCTCAACATGCGGGGGTCGAGCATGACCGACACCAAAGACATGATCGGTACCGGGCCGGGGGGCGTGCCACTCGGCACGGAGGCGGTCGCCGCAGCGATCGATGCCTGTCTGAGATGTGTCCAATCCTGCACCAGCTGCGCAGCTGCGGACCTCGTCGAGGATGATGTCGCGGAGATGCGGGCTTGCATCGCGCGGTGCCTGAACTGCGCGGACATCTGCAATGCCGTGGCCCGGCTGCTCTCGCGTCCCACCGCCTCGGAGCCGGCCGTCATCCACCCCTTGCTGCAGGCCTGCGTCCGCGCCTGCGCGAGCAGCGCCGAGGAGTGCGCCCGGCACGCTCAGCACCACGTGCACTGTGCCCTCTGTGAGCAGGCATGCCGTGCCTGCGTGGAGGCATGCACGGCTCTGCTCGGTGCTGAGGCCTTTGCGGCGCTCCGATAGCCGCCGGCGCCTCGACCGGAGCTCAGTCCGCAGGGTGCGATGAGTTTCGCGCGCGGAGCGAGTCTCAAGCGACGGGCCTTTGACGGCCGGTCCCGGCGATCGCGATCGCGACCCACAGCCCACGTGTCGAATCACAGGAGGTCACCGTGACTGATCAGACGATTGGAAGCCGCGAGGAATGGCAGGCAGCCCGGGGCGACCTGGCCAAGCTCGAAGCGGAGTACGCCGAGCTGGGCCAGCGGGTGACCGAGCAACGCCGCCGCCTGCCGTGGGTGCCGGTGGAGAAGGAGTACGTCTTCGATACCGAGGACGGCAAGCGGACTCTCGCCGAGCTCTTCGACGGGCGCTCCCAGCTTCTGGCCTACAACATCATGTTCGGCCCCGACTACGAGCTCGGTGCGTGCCCGGGCTGCACGAGCCTCGCGGACGAGCTGGACGGGACGCTCGTGCATCTCACCCATCGCGACGTCACGCTCATCTGTTTCTCCCGGGCGCCAATCGATCGGCTGGCTGCCTACAAGAAGCGGATGGGCTGGCAGTTCCGGTACGTCTCGACCTATCACACGGACTTCCCGTTCGACTTCGGGCTGGCGCTCACGCCGGAGCAGGCCCAGGAGACGCCGGAGATCACCGCGATGGTCGAGGACCCCCCCGGTTGGCTCCAGGACTGGAGCCGTCAGGTCGGAGCCAAGCTTGAGGACGGACTGCGCGAGGGTCCAAGCTGGATCGCGTTCGCCCGTGAGAACGGGACCGTCTACCACACCTACACGGTGATGGCGCCTGATCCGTTCGTCGCTCCGTACCACTCCTCCCTGCTGAAGCGCACCCCGAAGGAACCGACCGAAGAATTCCGAACCTGGCGCAAGGACGAGTACCCCGGATGACCGGAAGCGGGAGCGACGGGACTCGAACCCGCGACCTCCGGCGTGACAGGCCGGCGCTCTAACCAACTGAGCTACGCCCCCGTGGGGGGAAGACCAGTATGCCAAGCCCGCTGAGGTGACGCCGGCGCGCGCAACTTCAGCGAGGTCC
>DASZMK010000038.1:0-1703 GCA_035551855.1 Solirubrobacteraceae bacterium | reverse complement strand
GGCGCCGCCGACACGCAAGCCGGCCCAGTCCACTGCGCCCCGGTCTACCTCGTGGGCGAGCATTTCGTAAGCGTGATAAGCCAGGCAGCTAGGCTTCCCGTCCCCTCCCAGTGCTCGTTGCACCTGCCACCCGAGGAGGTGCTGGCATGCATCTGGTTGTTTGCGGGGCTTCCAAGGAGCACGCGGGTGCGTAGATTTCATCGGGCGTCTGCACCAAGAACCCGGTACCGGTGACTGCTGTGTTCGCGGATGACCCGTTGAGGGTGAGGCGCGTTGCCGTCAGCCGCAGGATGCTTTTTACGTGATCCGCATCCGCATCCGCCTAGGAGAGTGCCGTGACTACGAAGGCCGCGTTTTCACCCAGCGAATGGCAGCAAGTGCTCGAGGGGCCGCCGGCTGCGGGCTTGCTCGTCATCACAGCGTCGCACGGAGGGACGTTCCGGGAGACGCTAGCGATGTCGAAGGCCTACACCGAGGCTCGGGCCGAGCACGGCGACAGTGAGCTCCTCGATGAGATCGTGGCGGAGAAGCCGCGTATCGAGCGCGGCGGGCAGGTTCACAATCCCGAGGAGCTCAGGGATCAGGCGCTCGGCTGCCTGACCGACGCGACGGCGTTGCTGGGAGACAAGGCGACCGTTGAGGAGCGCGATGACTACCGGCGTTTCGTGGTCACCGTGGCCAGTAAGGTCGCTGCGGCCCACCGGGAGAGAGGGAAGCAGGTAAGCCAGGAGGAGCAGCAAGCGATCGAGGACATCAAGACGTCACTGGGCATGGATGGTTCCTCAACCTGACGTTGCGGCCGCCGGTTATCGTCCGAACGCCCACGCCACCATCAGCGGGAACTCCTCGCTCCAGAACGGGTCGCCGTGGGATCCGGCCCGCTCGGTCATGACGACGTCCGCGCCGGCCGCGCGGAGCGCGTCCGCCCAGCGGGTCGCGTTCTCGAGGAAGAACGGCTCCTGTGTGCCGGCCACGAGGTACGCGCGCGGCAGCGGTCCCGGCATCTCTGCGGGCGGCCGGTACCCCGCGCCGGGTGAGGCGCAGAAGACCGCGCCGTAGACGTCCGGGTGCCGCAGCCCGATGGCGAGCGCGAGCTCGCCACCCGCCGAGACACCGAGCACCGCGGTGCGCTCCGCGGGCAGCGCGACGCCGAAGCGCGACCCCACCCGCCGGCGGACATCGCCTGCGAAGAACTTCTCGTGCGCCGCGAACCGGTCCGGGTCGAAGCCCGGTGAGTACTCGTGAAGCCGGAGCATCTCATCGGCCACCCGGTGCACGCCGACGATCATCGTGGGCGGCACGCCGGCCGCCTCGAGCTCCCCGCCCCACTGCGAGGTCAGCTGACCGTCACCGGCGAACACGACCGCCTCGGGCGGACTGGGCGGGACGTACACCGTGACCTGGCGGCCACCGTCGTAGCCGAACGTCTCGGTGACGAGCTCTCCCGCGATGGGGGACATCGTTGCTTGCTCCCTACTAGTAGCGGCGGCGGCGCTGGCAGGGCGTGAAGGTGACGGCCTCCTCGTCGCCAGGTCGGCCGCCGCCCTCGTCGGATGCGACGCCGTCTCGTTCGTGGTGAGTACAAGGAGGGCGTCGCAGCGGCGCCCGCTGGCTACCACTCAGGGAGCAAAGATGGCGCATCCAATCGTGCACGCGGAGATCCGGTCGACCGACCCGGACGCCACCCGCAAGTTCTTCGGTGA
>DASZMK010000037.1:0-27584 GCA_035551855.1 Solirubrobacteraceae bacterium | reverse complement strand
TACGTCTCCCTCTCCTGGGGGGTGCTGGCCGGCCTGATGCGGTCCCTGGACATCCGGGACGAGCGGGCGGCCCGGCACTCGGCCGCGGTGGCGCGGTTCGCCCGGGACATCGCGCAGGCGGTGGGGATGAGCGAGGCCGAGCGCGAGCTGGCGCACACCGCCGGGCTGCTGCATGACATCGGGCGGTTTGCGCTGTCTGACCGGGTGGCCGAGCGCGGGCGCACGCTCACCGAAGAGGACTGGGTGGCGATCCAGCGCCATCCGGAGCTGGGGGCGGACATGCTGCGCGACCTGGGGATGTATGGCCCGGTCGCCGAGATCGTCCTGGCCCATCATGAGCGCATCGACGGGCGGGGGTATCCGTCCGGGCTCAGCGAGGATGAGATTCCAGAGATCGCCAAGATCATCTCGGTCGCCGAGGTCTACGACACCCTGACCGCGAGCGATACGTACCGCACGCAGATGAGCTCGTTCGAGGCGCTGACCGAGTTGCGCCGGGTCGCCGGTTCGCAGGTGGACTCCCGGTACGTCGAGGTGCTCGCCAACCTGCTGAGCGGTGAAGGGGTCGAGTACCGGCACGCCGACATGGCGGACTTCGATGTCGAGCTCGACATGGAGCGGCGGATCAATCAGGCGGGCGCCGGCGCGTAGGGCGCCGCGCCGGCGGGCTCATCCTCGACGCGCCGAATGGCCCCGCGCCGGTCAGGGGCGAGCATCGCCGACGCCATCGGCGCGCCGCGACCATGCACCACGCGACAAATCACGCGGCGGCAGGATGATTTGGCGCAGATCCGGGGCTGAGCGTGCGCCTGGTGCCAGACCTCGCGGCCGCCGTGGGATTTGGCGCAAGGTGCACGCTGAAAACCGGAGCGTCGGCGCGGCTGGCGGTGCCCGGCCGCTGCCGGAGGCGGTGCGGGCGTCGGCGGTGCGGCGCGGGGCCGGCGGGCGTCGGCGGTGCGGCCCCGCCCCAACGGGCGTCGGGGGGTACGACGGGCCCAACGGGCGGCGCTGGCGCCGACCGCAAGCGGACCACACGCCGGTCACCGCCTCTCGTGGTCCCGGCGATCTCCCCGGGTCCCCGGGAGCAAACCCGTCCGAGCCGCGGGCGCTCTCAGGCGACCCTTCGCCCGCCCGCACCCCGAGAAGGCGGGAGTGGGTGTGACGAAAGGGGGGGACTTAGCCGACTTGGCGATCGAGCAGCGAGTCAGAACTCTGCTGCTCCAGGGAGCCGACGAACTTGTCGATCTGCTCCTGGCTGAAGCGCCGCTGCCCACCCGGGGTCCGGTAGGACTCCAGATAGCCCATGTCCGACCAACGCCGGATGGTGCCGAGCGAGACGCCGAGCGCCTGTGCCGCCTGTGAGGTCGACAGTCCCAGGGGGCTTCCTTGAATATGCCTCATGAGTTCATCTCAGCGCAATTTGCGCAGTGTTGGGGAGAGAAGTACAGCAATTGCACAACCTTTAAATGGCAAATAATGACGATCGCATGCCGATGTCCAGAAAGCCGGTCCGAACTTCGGCGTCGCTCTACAAGGTAGCTGTTGAGGGCCGTTTGTGGTGCATCGCGACACCCAGGAGCGGACGAAAGGATGAGAGGATCACGGAAAGATGCGGCTGCGGCTCTATCACCACCAGGATGGCGCCCGCGTCGCGTACCGTGAGACCGGCACCGGGCCGCCGCTGGTACTGCTCCACTCACTCGGGCTGTCGCATCGAGAATGGGAGCCGATCGTCGATTCTCTTTCGGCACGGTTTCGCGTCCTCCTTCCGGACCTGCCGCTGCATGGGGACTCGGAGGACCGGCCGCGTCATCCCTACTCACCGGACTGGCTGGCCGACGTCATCTCCGGCTTCTGCCGCGAGGCCGGCGGCCCTCGCTCCACGCTCGCCGGGCACGATCTTGGGGCCGAGCTGGCGCTGCTGGCGGTGACCACCGGCCGGCTCGAGGTGGCGCGGCTCGTGCTGATGCCCAACCGGCTGCATCGGCGCGACGAGTTTGGGGCGCAGCGTGCCGCCTGGCGCGCCGCCTGCCGTCTCGCCGCCCTGCCGGGATTTGACCGCATGCTCGCGCGCGGCGCCACCGTGGTGTTCCGGCCCGCGGTCGGCGAGCGCCTGAGCGTCCAGAGCAACCCAGCGGCTCGGGACCTGGTTCGCCACGCCTTCTCCGACGTCGGCGGCAACGGAAACCGGGCCCGTTCGTGGGCCAAGTTCGCACGCCGGTGGCCGGTCGAGGCGCAGCGCCAGCTGCTGGACGCCTATCCGGCCATGACGATGCCGGTGCTCCTGCTCTGGGCCGAGGACGATCCGGCGCATCCGCTGGAGGCGGCGACCGAGGCGCTGGATCTGCTGCCCAATGCGCAGCTGCGCACCCTCGGCGGGGCGGGGTTCCTGATCGCCTACGACGATCCGGTCGGCGTCGCGCGCGAGCTCATCTCGTTCTGCGGGTGACGAACGCGGTCCGTGCCACGCGGCGAGCGCTCTGCCGCCGGAGGCGGAGCGCTAGCGTTCTCAGGCAGAAGCAACGAACGCGAAAGGAAGCCATGAGCCTGCAGGAGAGAGAGCAGCTTTGGGGCGGCGAGACGACCAAGGCTGTCGCCAACTTTCCCATCTCCGGCGAGACCGTGCCCGTCTCGGTCATCCGCTGGCTGGGGCAGATCAAGGGCGCCGCCGCCCGCGTGAACTGCGATCTCGGCCTGCTCGACGGCGACCTCGCCGAACGCATCGCCACCGCCGCCGACCGCGTGGCGAACGGGGAATTTGACGACCAATTCCCCATCGACGTCTTTCAGACCGGCTCGGGGACCTCGACGAACATGAACGCCAACGAGGTCATCGCGGCGCTTGCCAATGACGGCGAGCCGAGTCGGTCGGCGCACCCCAACGACCACGTCAACATGGGCCAGTCCTCCAACGACGTCTTCCCGTCGGCGGTGCACCTGGCGACGCTGGACCGGGCCACCCACAACCTGCTGCCCGCGCTCGAGCAACTCGAGGCGTCGTTCCAGGGCAAGGCCGACGAGTTCCACGACATCGTCAAGGCCGGCCGCACCCACCTCATGGACGCGGTGCCTGTGACCCTCGGCCAGGAATTCTCCGGCTACGCGGCGCAGGTCCGCCTGGCGGCGCTCCGCGTCCGCAACGCGCTGCCTCAGGTGGGTCAGATTCCGCTCGGCGGGACGGCGACCGGAACCGGCCTGAACACGCACAAGGAGTTTGCCCCGCGGGTGCGCGCGCGCCTGACCGACGCCACCGGGCTTGACATCCGCGGCCCGGAGGATCCCTTCGAGGCCCAGGGCAACCGCGACGCGCTGGTGGAGCTGTCCGGGGCGCTGAAGGTGATCGCCGTGTCGTTCACCAAGATCGCCAACGATCTGGCGCTGATGGCCTCCGGGCCGCGCGCCGGGATCGGCGAGCTGCTGCTTCCGGAGCTGCAGAAGGGCTCCTCGATCATGCCGGGGAAGGTCAACCCGGTGATCCCGGAGGTCGTCCTGCAGGTGTCGGCTCAGGTCATCGGCAACGACTTCGCGATCACGGTCGCCGGGCTGCAGGGCAACTTCGAGCTCAACGTGCGCGTCCCGCTGATCGCGCGCAACCTGCTCGAGTCGATCGATCTGCTGGCCGCCACCGCCCGGGCGTTCGCCGAGAAGTGCGTCGACGGGATCCAGGCCAACGAGGCCGGATGCGAGCGTTCGGCGGAGTCGACACTCGCCGCTGCCACCGCGCTCAACCCGTACATCGGCTACGACAAGGCGACCGAGATCGTCAAGGAGGCGGCCAGTTCCGGGCGCATGCTGCGCGAGGTCGCCTACGAGAAGGGCGTCGATGAGGACACCTACAACCAGGCGATGGATCTGCGCGCGATGGCCCGCGGCAACACGTAATCCCCACTGAACCCGCTGTGCCCGCGCGTCACACGACGGTTCGTTGCATTTGCTGCGATGTTTCGGTGGACCGCCTGGGCGCGTGATTGAATGCCGCGCGCACAGCAAACTCCAGGCAGGGGGAATGCCTTGAAACATGCCGCAATCCGGGCGCTCTTCTGCGCCCTGCTTCTGTCGGTCTGCGGCGCGGCCGTTGCGTCGGCCAAGCCGTATCACGTCCTGATCGGACACCAGTACTCCCAGCCGCCGACCACCGCCCAGTGCGAGGCGCAGTATCAGATCGCGTGCTACGGGGCCCCGCAGATCCAGCAGGCCTACGACATGCAGCCGCTGTACCACGCCGGGCTGACCGGCGCTGGGAAGACGATCGTCATCGTCGATTCGTTCGGGTCGCCCACGATCCAGGGCGACCTGCAGGCCTTTGATCAGGGCTTCGGCCTACCCGCGCCGCCGTCCCTCAACGTCATCACCCCGGACGGGCCGGTCAACCACAACGACCCGGCCGCTCCAGGGTGGGCCGTCGAGACGTCGCTGGACGTCGAATGGGCGCACGCCATGGCACCGGGCGCCAACATCCTCCTCGTGGAAACGCCGGTCGCCGAGACCGAGGGGATCACGGGCTTCCCGGAGATCGTGGCGGCCGAGAACTACGTGATCGACCACCACCTGGGCGACGTCATCACCCAGAGCTTCGGTGCCACCGAGCGGACGTTCTCCAGCCCGCAGCAGCTGTACAGCCAACGCTCCGCCTACGTCAACGCCCTCGCGCACCGGGTGACCGTGCTGGCCTCGTCCGGAGACTCAGGAGCGGCCAACTACGAGCTCGACGGGACCAACCTGTACCCGTTCCCGTCCGTTGGCTGGCCGGCGAGCGATCCGCTCGTGACGGGGGTCGGCGGACTGCAGCTGCACCTGGACCAGAACGGCTTCCGGACGCAGCCGGACAACGTCTGGAACGACCCGTCGTCGGTGTGCACGTCGCCGTGCGCCGCGGGAGGCGGGCTGTCCTCGGTCTTCGGCCGGCCCTTCTACCAGGACGAGGTCGGCCACGTCGTCGGTGGCCAGCGGGGCGTGCCGGACATCAGCCTGAACGCCGCGGTCTCCAGTTCCGTTGACGTGTACCTCGGCTTCCCCGGCCTGAGCAAGGGCCCCGGCTGGTATCCGGTCGCCGGCACCAGCGAGGCCTCGCCGCTCTTCTCAGGGCTCGTGGCGATCGCCGACCAGGCCGCTCACCGCGACCTGGGCCTGCTCAACCCGCGGCTGTACGACCTCGGAGACCGGCGGGGATCCGGCATGGTGGACATCACCCGCGGCAACAACACGGTCACGTTCACCGAGCCGAGCACCGGCAAGACGATCACGGTCAACGGGTACAGCACCACGCGGGGCTACGACCTGGCGAGCGGTCTGGGATCCCCGGATGGGGCGCGCCTCGTCGCGCAGCTCGCCGGCTACCACACCGGCTCAAAGCGGCGGTGACCGCCTGAAGCTGACGTCTCGTTCGTGGCGCTCGCCCGGCACCGACCGGGTGGGCGCCGCGAGCACGGCGTCCCGTTCAAGGCGCATCGGCCAGCCGCCGCGAGCCGCTCAGGTGGCGACGGTCTCGGCGCCGAGCTCGCGGGAGATCGCGACGTCGATCGAGTAGTCGATCGGCACCACGATCACCGACGGGACGTCGAGTGTCAGCGCCGTGGCGAGCCGCTGGGAGAACTCGTCCGCGCTGGAACACCGCCAGGCGGGGGCGCCGAAGGCCTCGGCCAGCTTGACGAAGTCCGGATTGCCGAAGTCCACGCCGAAGTGGCGGCCGAACTTCTTGTCCTGCTTCCAGACGATCGAGCCGAACTGGCCGTTCTCCCAGATGATGTTGACGACCGGCGTCTTCAGGCGGACGGCGGTCTCGAGCTCCTGGCAGTTCATCAAGAACCCGCCGTCGCCGCTGACGGTGATGACGTTGCGGTGGGGATCGACGAGCTTGGCCGCGATCGCCGTGGGCAGTGCGAAGCCCATGCCGGCCAGGCCGTTGGCGATCAGCACGGTCCCCGGCTCGTGGGCGGGGAACATCCGGCCGATCCAGAGCTTGTGCAGCCCCACGTCGGAGACGAGGACGTCGCTGCGCCCCAGCGCCTGCCGGATGTCGCTCAGCACCCGGGGCGGGCGCATCGGGAAGTGTTCGTCGTCTGAGGCGTTGGCCAGGGCGCCGAACACGAGCTCGCGCAGCCGCTCGGGCTCCGACGGCCCTGACTGCTTACGGCTGCATCCCGCGGCGAGCCGGGCGAGTACGTGGGCGATGTCGCCGATCAGCTCCACCTCCGGGATGAAGAACTCGTCGATCTCGGCAGCGACGGTGTCGATCACCACGATCTTCTTGTTCGCGTGGGGATTCCAGTGCTGCGGCGCGTGCTCGACGAGGTCGTAACCGACGGCGATCACCGCGTCGGCGTCGTCGAATCCGGCGAGGGCGTAATCGCGTGACTGGAGTCCCACCGTGCCCAGCGCGTGCGGGTCCTGATAGTCGAGCAGGCCCTTGGCCATGAACGTCTCGGCGACCGGGATCCCCGTGGTGTGCACGAAGGCGCGCAGCGCCTGGCTGGCGTGCGTCCGGATCGCGCCGTTGCCGGCCAGGATGATGGGGTTCTCGGCGGCCATGATGACCTCCGTGGCCCGTTGCAGCTCCTTCATGCCGGGTTCCGGCTGGACCGGGGCGTGACGGGGCAAGGGTGAGGCGTCCAGCGGGCGGACCATCACGTCCTCGGGCAACTCGAGGTGGGTCGACCCCGGCTTCTCGGATTCGGCCACCTTGAACGCCTTGCGAACCACTTCTGGCACGATCTCCGGGCTCGAAACCCGTGCATTCCACTTCACGACCGGGCGCAGGATGGCGATGAGGTCGATGTACTGGTGTGACTCCTTGTGCATCCGCTCCAGGTCGGACTGCCCGGTCAGCGCGACCAGCGGCGACCGGTCCAGGAAGGCGTCGGCGACCGGGGTCACCAGGTTGGTTGCGCCGGGGCCGAGCGTGCCCAGGCAGACCCCGGCCCGTCCGGTCAGCCGCCCCCAGGCGTCGGCCATGTAGGCCCCGCCCTGCTCGTGTCGTACCGGCACGAACTGAATCGACGAATCGGCCAGGGACTGATTGAGATCCAGCGTCTCCTCGCCCGGAATGCCGAACACGTACTGGACGCCCTCCGCCTCCAGGCACTCGACGAAGACATCTGACGCCTTGCGCTCGGTCACACCGCCACCCTACCTAACCGTCCTCGCAAAGACGCTGGCCTCGGCCCGCCGCGCGCTGCCCCTCCGCGTGCTGCGGGCGGCGCTCACCGCCGCCGTCGTCCTGCTGGCGATCGCCGCCGGAGCTCGCGGCGCCAGCGTCTTCTACATCCGGGGCGGCGGTGACGGCCACGGCATCGGCATGAGCCAGTACGGAGCCGAGGGCTACGCGCTGCACGGCGCCGACTACCGGTCGATCCTCGCCCATTACTTCCCGGGCACGGCGCTCGCCACCATCGGCCCGCAGCGCACGGTCCGGGTCCTGCTCGGCACGGGACCGGCCTCGTTCAGCGGCGCGACGGCCGCTGCCGGAGTGCGCCTGCAGCCGGCGAGCACGTACGAGGTGACCACGGCGGGCGGGAAGCTGCGGCTGCGCACCGGCGCCGGCCAGACCCTCGGCCCCTTCACCGCGCCGCTGATCGTCTCCGGCCCCGGGCCGCTGCACCTCTCCGGTCACGGCAGCTACCGGGGCTCGCTGCAGTTCGCCGCGGACGGCAGCGGCGGCGTGCAGATCGTCGACGCCGTCGGTCTCGACGACTACGTCCGAGGGGTCGTCGCCGAGGAGATGCCCGCCTCCTGGGCACCCGCGGCGCTCGAGGCCCAGGCCGTCGCCGCGCGTACGTACGCAGTCACCACCACCGTGCGCGCCGGTGGCTACGACCTGTACGACGACAGCCGTTCGCAGGTGTACGGCGGCGTCGGCGCCGAGACGGGCGCGACCGACGCGGCGGTGGCCGCCACCGGCGGCCAGATCGTGACCTACAACGGCACGCCCGCGGTGACGTACTTCTTCTCCAGCTCCGGCGGCTACACCGAGAGCATCCAGGACGCCTGGCCCGGCGCCACGCCGGAGCCGTGGCTGCGCGGGGTGCCGGATCCCTACGACGGTGCCGCCGGCAATCCGTCCCACAGCTGGGGGGCGCAGATGAGCCTGGCCGCCGCCTCGGCCAAGCTGCGCGGACTGGTGAAGGGCTCGCTGATCGGGATCCGGGTCGTCCGCCGCGGCGTCTCGCCCCGGATGATCGCGGGCACGGTCGTGGGCACCCGGGGACAGACCACTGTCAGCGGTGCGCAGCTGCAGAGCGTCTTCGGCCTGGACTCCACGCTGGCCGCGTTCACCACCATCACCACCCAGGATCCGCGCGGCCGGCTGAGCGGCACGATCTTTCCCCCGCCCGGTCACGGCGCGGTCGCGGTGCAGGCCTTCACCGGCGGCCGGTGGCGGACGGTCGCTCACGCCGGCGTCTCGGCGGCCGGCGGCTACGGCGCGATGGAGCCCGCAGGGCGCTACCGGATCGTCGACGGGTCGCTCACCGGCCCCGTCGTCACCGTTCCGTAGCTCGGCGCCCGTTCGCCGTCCACTAGATTGCCGCTCCATGCCCGGGCCGCTGCTCGTGATCGACGGACCGTTCGTCCTGTACCGCTCGTTCTTCGCCCTGCCGGACTCCATCCAGGACGGTGATGGCCACGCCGTCAACGCGCTGCTGGGGGCGGTCAACCTGATCCTGCGGATCGCCGCCGACCGGCGGCCGCGGGCGATCGTCGTCTGCTTCGGAGCCGAGGCCGCGAGCTACCGCGTCGAGCTGTACCCGGCGTATCACGCCCACCGGCCGGAGGTGCCGGACGCGCTGGAATGGCAGTTCGCGCGCGCGCCGGAGCTGTTCGCCGCCTTTGGCTGGACGACCGCCTCCTCCGACGACCTGGAGGCCGACGACCTGCTCGGCGCCCTGGCCCACGCCGAAGCGGCCGCGGGCGGCCGGGCTCTCATCATGACCGGCGACCGCGACATGTACCAGTGCGCCGACGAGCGGGTCAGCGTCGTCTACCTCAAGCAGCGGTCCGCCGGCTTTGAGGAGGTCGATCCCGCGGAGGTGCGGCGGCGCTACGGAATCGATCCGGAGCTCGTCCCGGATTTCATCGCGCTCCGCGGCGACCCCTCCGACGGCCTGCCCGGGGCGCCGGGCATCGGCGCCAAGACCGCCACGGCGCTGCTCGAGCGCCACGGATCCCTCGACGGGGCCATCGCCGCCGCCGACCGGGAGAAACCGCGGGTTGCCGCGGCCCTGCGCGAGAACGCCGACGAGCTCCGGGCGTTCCGCGACATCGCGACGCTGCGCCTTCCCACGATGCCGCTGCCGGATGACGCCGACACGAACCTCAAGGGCGGGGCGCAGGCGGCCCGGGCGCTGGGGATGCGCCGGCTGGCGGATCGCCTCCAGGGCGCCGGCTCTCTGCGCGACCTGTGACGCGCGCCGGCTACGGCGTGAACTTCACCGTGATCACGTCGCCGTCGGCGACGAGGTAGTCCCGGCCCTCCAACCGCAGCGTCCCCCGGTCCCGGGCCCCCGCGTAGCCGCCGGCGTCGCGCAGCGCGTCCCAGCTGACCACCTCGGCACGGACGAAGCCGCGCTGGATGTCGGAGTGGATCAGCCCCGCCGCATGCCAGACCGACAGTCCCTGGCGCAGATGCCAGGACTGCGCGGGCTTGTCCTCGCCGGCGGTGAAGAAGGCGACGAGGTTCAACAGCGAGAAGGCGCCGCGGACGACGGTCTGCAGCCCGGACTCGGCGAGCCCCAGGTCGGCGCGCATGGCCGCCGCCTCCTCATCGGTCAGCTCGCCCAGCTCCGCCTCCAGCCGCGCGGATACCGCCACCGCCTGCGCGCCGACGGCCGCGGCATGCTCGGCGATGGCCGATGGAACCTCGTCTGAGCCCTCCTCGACGTTGGCCACGAACAGGACCGGCTTGGCCGTCAGCGGGGAGAGGAGGTTCAGGGCATCCGCAGCGTCGGCCGGGGGTGGCACCGTGCGGGCCGGGCGTCCGGCCGACAGCGCCTCGATCACCTGGCGCAGCCATTCGGCCTCGGCGATCGCGTGGCGGTCGCCGCCGCGCGCCTGTCGGACGACGCGCTCCAGGCGCCGCTCGGCCTGCTCGAGATCGGCGTACACCAGCTCGGTCTCGATCGTCTCGATGTCGCCGAGCGGATCGACGCGCCCCTCCGGGTGCACGACGCTCTCGTCCTGGTGGGCGCGCACCACGTGCACGATCGCCTCGGTCTCGCGGATGTTGGCCAGGAACTGGTTGCCCAGGCCCTCGCCGCGGTGCGCCCCGGCGACGAGGCCGGCGATGTCGTGGAACGCGATGGTGTCCGGCACGAGCTTGGAGGCGCGCACCGTGTCGGCCACGACACCGAGCCGCTCGTCGGCGACCGGGACGATGGCGACGTTGGGCTCGATCGTCGTGAACGGGTAGTTGGCCGCTTCGGCGGCGACGCCGGTCAGCGCCGTGAACAGCGAGGACTTGCCGGCGTTGGGCATCCCCACGATGCCGACCTTCATCGGCATCTATGCGCCGGCTCCGGCGACCGTGGCCAGGCCCGTTCCCAGCAGCGCCCCGGCGAGCACGTCGCTGGGATAGTGGACGCCGAGGTACGGCCGGCTGACGGCGAAGGCCCCCGCCGCCAGATACAGCACGGCCGCCGGGACGAGCCCGGTGTACGTCCGGGCGGCGGCGAAGGACGTCGTGGCGTGCGCGCTGGGGAAGGACAGGCGCGAGACGGTCGGCGAGAGCGCCGGCAGCCCGTCCAGCTGGGGCCGGTGGCGGCGCACGGTGATCTTGACCGCGTAGTTGGCGACGTAGGAGCCGGCGACGACGCCGGTGCCGCGCAGCCAGCGCGCGCGCCGCGCGGGGTCGAGGGTGGCGCCGACGAGGCCCAGCCCCAGCCAGCACGCCGCGTGTTCGCCCAGCCGCGAGTAGTTCGCGACGACGCGGTCGCGCCGCCGGCTGTGGCCGCGCGTGCGCGCCAGCATCAGCAGCTTGCGATCGAGGGAGATGGGGCCGGCCATTGGCCCGTTGACTCTATTGACCCCCCGGCGGAGGGCCGCGGCGAAAGGTGGTCTGCCGGGAGCGAGGGCGCAGCCATCGCCTCGCGGTACTCCGCGCCCGCCAGCCGGTCGTGCTGGCGGTCAGCTCCCGGCAGACCCTGCGCCGGACCTCCTGTTCCTCCTCCGCGGAGTCGACGGGCGAGACCGGCCCTGGGGGTTCGCAGCCAGCTGCGGATCAATGGCCGGCGTCGCCGCGATCACGTATGCAATGATCCGCGCGCCGGGAAGGCAAGGCAAGCCCACAACATTGCGTCAACAGCGCTCAATACCCGCCCGTGGATGAGATCGATAGGAGAATCATTGCGCTGCTGCGCGAGGACGCCCGCCGGTCCTTCCAGGACATAGGGCTGCACGTCCACCTGTCGGCTCCGGCGGTCAAGCGCCGGCTCGACCGCCTCGAGCGCGACGGGATCGTGCTGGGGTACACGGCGATCGTCAACCCGCAGGCGTTCGGCTGGCGGGCGGAGGCGTTCGTCGACCTGTACTGCGAGGGGAGCATGCCGGGCTCGGCGATCAAGCAGGCGGTCGAGCGCGAACCGGGCGTCGTGTCGGCGCATACCGTCGCCGGTGAGGCCAGCGCCCTGCTGCACGTCATGGCCGAGGACACGAAGGATCTGGAGCTCGCGCTGGAGCGGATCCGCGCCACCCAGGGAGTGACCCGGACGGTCACCGAGGTGGTGCTCTCCACCCTGTTCCAGCGCTAGTGCGCCGTTCTCGAAATCACTGTGCGCTCTGACGGCGTCTGGACGCGGCTGAACCGCGTCCGTCGGCATCCATGTACGCCCGGTACTAGGAAAGCCGACGGACGCACCCAGCCACGCCCAGCCACTCGCCAGAACATCAAAGGACTTTCGGAACGCCGCACTCGGGAGGTCTGCGGGGATGGGAGCCGAGCCGCGGCCCGTGGTGGCCGCCCGGGCGGACCGTCTAGGGTGACGGCGTGTTCCAGATCGCCATTCGGTGCTCTGAGTCGCGGGCCCGGCGCGGCACGCTCCACCTCGCTCACGGCGACGTCCGCACCCCGGCATTCGTGCCGCTTGCGACGCGCGGGACGATCAAGACGCTCGAGCCGCGCGACGTCGCCCAGCTCGGATACGAGATGGTCCTCGGCAACACGTTCCACCTCTTTCTGGCGCCGGGGCCGGAGCTGGTGGCCGAACTCGGTGGGCTCAACGAGATGATGCGCTGGCCGGCGCCGATCATCACCGACTCAGGCGGCTTCCAGGTCTTCTCGATGGGACACGGTGGCGTCGCCGACGAAATCAAGGGCCGCCGGAACGCCGGCGGCGCCACGACGGGCAGCCGCCCGGACTCCAACGGGACGATCCTGGCCATTGAGGAGGAGGGGGTGCGGTTCCGCTCCTACCTGGACGGCAGCGAGCGGTTCATGGGGCCGGAGACGTCGATGTCGGTCCAGGCCGCGCTCGGCTCCGACATCGCGCTCGTGCTCGACGAGTGCACGCCGTTTCACGTCACGCGCGACTACACCGAGCGCTCGATGGAGCGCACCCACCGCTGGCTGGATCGCTGCCTGAACTGGCATGAGCGCCACGGGCCGCCTGAGCAGGCGGTGTACGGGATCGTGCAGGGGGGCGTCGAGCATGACCTGCGCATGATCTCGGCGGCGGCGATTGCGGGCAGCCGTTGCCGGGGCATCGCGATCGGCGGCTCGCTCGGCCAGGACAAGGCGCAGATGCACGAGGTTGTCGATTGGACGACGGCCGAGCTGGATCGCCTGGCCCCGGAGCGTCCGCGCCACCTGCTGGGAATCGGTGAGATCGACGACCTGATCGCCGCCGTCGCGCAGGGGATCGACACGTTCGACTGCGCCATGCCGACGCGTCTGGGCCGTCACGGGGTGGCCCTCATCCCGGATCCACAGGCGCGTTGGCGCGTTGACCTGTTCAAGGGGCGCTGGCGGCGCTCGCCGGAGCCGATCCTCGAGGGCTGCCCGTGCCCGGCGTGCTCGGAGGGGTTCTCCCGCGCCTACCTGCACTACCTGCTGCGCGCGCACGAGCTGACGGGGCTGCGCCTGGTCACGCTGCACAACCTGAGCTTCATCGGCCGGCTGATGGCCGACCTGCGCGATGCGATCGAGGCCGGGCGGCTGCGCGAGGTCTCCGAGTCGCTCCTGGCCGGCGCGGCTCCCGGGGCCGCTACTTCGTGTACTGGTTGATCAGGTTCTGAACCTGGCTGATCGCCGACTGGGCGTCGCGAGCGACGACCTTCTGGTAGTGCACCGCCGTATTGGACATGCTGTTCGAGATCGCCACGGCCGCGACGACGATCAGGGCCAGCACCGCCAGGAGCGCGAACAGCGCCATCATCCGGCGAAATCCACGGCTTGAGCGCTCCAGCTCGCGATCGGGGGCGTCCGGGCGCCGCGCGTAGGCGGCCTCCGGCTGGATCTGACGGCGCGGCGGCACCTGGCGGGGGGGGACCGCGCGGGCGGCGGTCGGCGGAGCCTCAGCCCGTCGCGGGGTGACGCGGGTGGCGTCGGTCGAATCCCGGGGGGCCACCCGCGTCGCGCCGGTCGCAAAGCCCGCTGGGGCGCCGGTGGGCCCGATGCCGCGGGCGCCATCCTGCAGGGCCTCGGCAAGCTCCATTGCGTCATGGGGCCGGGCGCGTTGGTCGATCGCCAGCGCGGTGGCGACCGCCGCCGCCAGTGCCGCCGGCACCTCCGGGTTGAGCTCATCCAGCGGAATTGGCGACTCCCGCTGCTGCTTGAGCGCCAGTTCTGACAGCGAACTCGCCTCGTACGGCAACCGGCCGGAGATCAGCTGGTAGCTGACGACGCCCAGCGAGTACAGGTCGGCCTGGGGGCCGGCCTCCTCGCCCCGGGCCTGCTCAGGCGCCAGGTACGCCGCGGTGCCGAGAACGGATCCGGCCTGCGTGATGCTCGACTGGTCGACGGCGCGCGCAATGCCGAAGTCGGCCAGCTTGACGACGTCCGAGTCGGAGACGAGCAGGTTGCCGGGTTTGACGTCTCGGTGCACGACGCCGTTGCGGTGCGCGTAATCGAGCCCGCGGCACGCCTGGCTGACGATGTCGATCGCCTGGGCGAGCGGAAGACGCCCCCGGTCGCGCAGAAGCTCGGCGCACGAGTTGCCGGACACGTGCTCCATCACGATGAAGTGCTGGTGGTGACCGGAATCGAACCCGAAGTCGAACACCTGGACGATGTTGGGGTGGACGAGCCGGGCGGCGGCGAGGGCCTCCCGGCGGAAGCGCGAGACGAACGTGGGATCGTCGGCGAGATGCTCGGCCAGGAGCTTGAGCGCCACGTACCGCTCCAAGCGGCTGTCGAAGGCGAGATGCACGGTCGACATCCCGCCGACTCCGAGGCGGCCCTCGATCCTGTATCTGCCGGCGATCGTGGTCGTGCCTGTCATTGTCCGTTACCGCCCTGGCCCACCGTGCCGGTCCCGCCGCCGATACCCGTGCCGCCGTCGCTTGTCGAAGAAGTACCCGGCGGGGCCGGAATGGTTGCGCTGGTCGACGTTGAGCTGGTGCTGGACGGGGAGCTCGTGGTCGTTCTGGTGCCCGTCGACGTGTTCGTCGGTGTGGTCGTCGAGCTCGAGGAGGTGGTCGAGCTCGAGGAGCTGGTCGAGCTCGACGAGCCGGTCGAGCTCGAGCTGCAGTCCTGGGCGGCGAGCTGGCTGATCGTCCCGGCCCCCTGGCCGAGGTTCTGCAGGAGCGTCGTGGTGACGGTCTGCGGCAGGTTGGCGACGGCGTTGTTGAGCGCCGTGGCGGCGCTCTGGGCCTGCGCGCAATTGTGCCCGGATACGGCCGCGGAGATGGAGTTCAGGTCGCCGGCGAGGCTGCTGCTCTGGGCAGATGAGAGCAGCCCGTTGCTGTTGCCGCAGGCAACGACGAAAGCCAGTGTGAATCCCAGGCCGCCGGCCAGGATTGCTCGGGACCCAAAGCCCATCCGGCGCCTGACTTTAGAGGCTGGTGCGGTTTACTGCCCTATTGCCCGTAGAGGAGGCGCTCGGCGAGTGAGTCAGGCAGCCGCGCGGCGCGGATCGCCGCTGCGGCGCCGGCGATGTCGTACTCGGTGCGCCGGTACGTCACCCGCCAGCCGTCGAGATCAAGCTCCAGCCACGCCGCCCGCGGATCCCCGTCACGCGGCTGTCCGACGCTGCCCGGGTTGATGATCCACTCGCCCTCCTGGAGGTCGACCTCCTCGTCGTCCTCGCGCGTCTGTCCGGTCGTCGCCTCTCCGGACAACCGGGAGAACGAGAGCGCGACATGGGAGTGGCCGACGAAGGAGACCCGCCGGGTTTGGGCGTCGAGGCAGAGCTCGGCCTGGAGGGGCGAGAGCACGTACTCCCAGACGGGGTCGCGTGGGCTGGCGTGATACAGGGCCACCGCCTGCTCGACGTCGAGTGGCTCCAGCGAGTCGAGGTACCGCCGGGTCTCCAGCGTGATCTCGCGCTGGGTCCAGGTGGCGGCCAGCGCCGCGCCGCGGGAGAACTGCTCGAGCGGGATCGTCCCTCGGACGCCAAGGTCGTGGTTGCCGGCCAGGGAGATGGCGGCGTGCTCCTCGGCGAGGGCGACGCAGGCGTTCGGATCGGCGCCGTAGCCGACGAGGTCACCCAGGCACCACATCTCGCGGCAGTCGGTCGCGCCGATGGCGTCGAGCACCGCCTCGAACGCCTGTCGGTTGCCGTGGATGTCCGAGACGATCGCAACGCGCATCACTACAGTCTCCCTGGTGAGAGGCACTTCACGCGCTGGCGTCCTGTGGCCGGTGCTGTTGGCCGTGGCCGCAGCCGAGGGTGGCCGGCGCCTCCTCGCGCCGGCGCCGCCTCCGGTTGCGCCGGTGCGAGTGGACCTCAGCACCTACTTCAGCGCCGCCGAAATCGACCGCGGACGCCGATTCGCCCGGCCGCAGCTGGCATTGGGGCTGACTCGGGGGGCGATCGAGCTCGGGGCTCTGGCGGCGGTGGTGCGCGAGCCGCCGGCGATCCTGCGCCGCCGCTGGCGCCGTCCGGTGGCCGGCGGGGCCGCCGCCGGAGCCGGGTTGTCGCTGGCGCTGTCGGTCCCGGGGCTGCCTCTGCGCGCCATCGCCCGCCGTCGCTCGGTTGCCGTGGGTCTGGACACGCAGACGTGGCGGGCCTGGGCCGGGGACCTGGCGAAGATGAACGCCATCGAGACCGCCTTCGCCGCCGGGGCAGGGGCCCTGGTCACGGCGACCACTCGCCGGTATCCCCGCGGCTGGTGGGCGCCCGCCGCTGCCGGATCCGTCCTCCTCGGCGCCGCCCTGGCGGCTCTGGCGCCGGTCGTCCTCGATCCCCTGTTCAACACGTTCGAGCGGCTGCCGGAGGGTGAGAGGCGATCGGACGTTCTGGCGCTGGCCCGCGCCGCCGGGGTCAAGGTGGGGGAGGTGTACTCGGTCGACGCCAGCCGCCGGACGACCGCCGCCAACGCCTACGTGACCGGCCTGGGACCCACCAAGCGCGTCGTCCTGTACGACACCCTTCTCGACCGCTACGGGCGCGACGAGATCCGGCTCGTCGTCGCCCACGAGCTGGGGCATGTCCGCCACCGCGACGTATCGCGCGGCGTCCTGTTTGCGGCGATCGTCGCGCCGGCGACCGCGTTGGCCGTCCAGCGGCTCAGCGGGGCTCTGTCTCCGGAGCGGGGCACCGCGGCGGCCCTGCCGGCGCTGGCCCTGGCGGCGTCCCTGGTCACCGCGCCGGTTGGCGCGTGGGGAAACCTGCTGTCGCGGGCGATCGAGCGCCGCGCCGACCACTTCTCGCTGTCGCTGGCCGGTGCGCCGGACGCGTTCGTCTCCTTCGAGCGGACGATCGCGCTCCAGAACGTCGCCGACCTCGACCCGCCGCGGTGGGTCAGCCGGCTCCTCGCATCTCATCCGCCCACCGCCGAGCGGATCGGCGCGGCGGTGGCGTTCGCGCAGGCCCACCCGGGTTAGCCCAAAGTCCCCGGGCCGCCGCTGGGCCGCTGCCGGCTCGCTGCCGGGGCCGCCGCTGGGCCGCCCCCCGGGCCGCTGCCGGGCCGCCCCCCGGGCCGCTGCCGGGGCCGCCGCTGCGCCGCCGCCGGGCCGCCCCCAGACCCGGCCGCCGGGCCGCCGCTGCACCGGTTTTCAGCGTGCCCCCTGCGCCAAATCACCCACCACCCAGATGATTTGGCACCACGCGCACGCTCAACCCGCAATCTGCGCCAGATCTCCGCGCGGCGTTCCGATTTGGCGCCTCATGCACGGCGGGCGCCGCGGATCGGCCCGCGACGCCGGATCCGCGCAACCTTCGATCCGGCCGTGCGGACGTCAGGCGGCCAGGTGAAGCCAACCCGGGGTGTCGCTGACGCCGACCGCGACGGAAACCGTATGGAAGACGCTCGCCATCAGAAGCGTCTGGGTCTCGCCGCCGAGCTCGAAGATGGCGAATGCCGCTTGCTGCCGGCTGATCCGCCGCTCGTCGCGCAGCCGTACCAGCGCCTCCGCCAGCCTGAGGCGCTGCCCGGGCGTGTCGACCTGGTTCGTGACGGTCGTGACCTCGTCCCAGCCGATCTCGGCGTCGTCGGCGATCACCTCGCGGAGCCGATGAAGGTCCGGGCCGATGAGCGCCGGAAGCTCGACGTGCAGGGAGAGGTCGACACCCGGGAGATCGAACAGGCCCTTCCAGAGATGCGCGATCGTCGGCTTGCTGAGAACGCCCAGCTCCTCGACGCAGGCCGCGGCGAGCGTGGCCAGGCGCGCGCGAGCGAGCTGGTCGTCGGATGGGCCGCGCTGCTGTCCGCAGCAGCGCTTGACCTTGCGACCGGAGCCGCAGGGGCACGGCTGGTTGCGTCCGGATGCCGACACGTCAGCCTTTTGTGATTGTGTGCCGGCCAGGGTCGCATGCGCGCCGGTTGGAACCCGTCGGCGCTACTCGAGCTCGGGAGGGGCTCCGCCGGCCGCGCTACTCGAGCTCCGGGAGGGGCTCCGCCGGCCGCGCCCGTGCCTCGGAATCCGCCGCCCGCACGACGATGACGCAGTTCTGGCCGCCGAAGCCGAAGGCGTTGGCCGCCGCGACCCGGACCTCGGCCCGGCGGGCCCGGAGCGGCACGTAGTCCAGGTCGCAGGCGGGGTCCGGCGTCTCGAGATTGATCGTCGGCGGGAGCACGCCGTCCCGGATCGCCAGCAGACAGGCCATCGCGGACAGCGCGCCGGCGGCCCCGATCAGGTGTCCCACCATCGACTTCGGCGAGCTGGCCGGCACCCGGGGAGCGGCCTCGCCGAGCGCGATGTGCATGGCGCGCGTCTCGGAGGCGTCGTTGGCCCGGGTGGCGGTGCCGTGGGCGCAGACGTAGTCCAGCTGGTCCGGCTCAACCCCGGCGCTCTGCAGGGCGAGGGAGATCGCCCGGGCGGCGTGAACGCCGCTCGGCTCCGGGGCGCTCATGTGGAAGGCGTCGGCGGTCAGCGCCCCACCGGCCAGCGTTCCGTACGCCATGGCGCCGCGCTCGCGGGCGTGGGCGGCCGACTCGACGACGCAGACGACCGCCCCCTCGCCGAAGACGAATCCATCGCGGTCGGCGTCGAACGGGCGGCTGGCCTGCTCCGGGGCGTCGTTGCGCCCCGACAGGGGTCCCATCACCGACAGGCCGGCGAACATCGCCTCGTTGATGGCGGCGTCGGTCCCGCCCGCGATCACGACGTCGGCCTCCCCGCCGAGGATCAGCCGCCGGGCTTCGAGCAGCGCGGCGGTCCCGCTGGCGCACGCCAGTGCCGACGCGTTGACGGGCCCGTGCACGCCGAGGTCGATCGACACCTCGCACGCGGCCATGTTGAGGATCGTCGAGGGCACGAAGTACGGGCTGACATCCCGGGGGCCGCGGCTGACGAGCGCACGGATGTTGCGCTCGGTCTCCGGCGTCCCGGCGCAGGCGCTGTTGACGACCACCGCCGTCCGCTCGGAGTCGACTCCCCGCCCCCCCGGATCAAACCCGGAGTCGGCGACGGCCTCGCGGGCGGCGACGACCGCCAGCTGCGAGAAGCGCGCCGCCCGGCGGCCGCGCTTGGCGCCCAGGTGGGCTTCGGCGTCGAAGCCGCGGATCTCGCCGGCGATCCGCACGGGCAGCTGCGACGCGTCGAAGCTCTCGATCGGGACCACCCCGGACCGTCCCTGGACGAGCCCGCGCCACGTCTCCGGCGCCGAGGCCCCGAGCGGCGTGAGGGCGCCGATCCCGGTGATCACCGGGTCGCTGCGCTGGCGGTCAGAGCTCACGGGCGGGTGAGGAGACCGTCGGCGGCGTCGCGCTGGGCCTGGTCGCGCAACTGATAGTGAACCTTCTTGCCGGTGGCCGTCATCGGCAGCTCGGTCACGAAGCGATACGCGCGCGGGCGCTTGTACGTCGCGAGCATCGGATGCCCGTGGCAGTGGGCCTCACAGGCGGCGGCATCAAGCTCCGGGTCGGTGGGAACCACGTAGGCGACGACCAGCTCGCCCCAGCGTTCGTCCGGCAGGCCGACGACGGCGGCGTCGGCGATCCCCGGGTGTTCGGCGAGCACGGCCTCCACCTGCGTGGGGTGGACGTTCTCGCCGCCCGAGATGATCATGTCGTCCTTGCGGCCGACAATCGTCACGTACTCGCCCTCGTCCCACGTCGCGAGGTCCCCGATGTACAGCCAGCCGTCGCAGAACCGGGCCGCCTGCTCGTCCGGCTGATTGACGTAGGCGTAGCCGGATTTGACCGACCGGACCACGACCTCGCCGACCTCGCTTCCGTCCTTGGCCACATGATCGTCAGGGTCGGCGTGGCGGTCCTCGTAGATGCGCACGACGGCGACGTCGTCGTCGGTGCAGGCGCGGCCGGCGGATCCCGCGTGCTCCGGCAGATCGCTGGGGCGCAGAAACGTATTCCAGAACGCCTCCGTCGTCCCGTAGCCGTTGAAGATTCGCGGGGTCAGCGTCTCCTGATAGCGCAGGCAGGCCTCGCGGTCCAGGGGCGCCCCCATGGTCACGATCCCGTTGAGCGTCGACAGATCCCGCGGACGCGCCGTCTGCTCGGCGGTCAGCATCGCCAGGTTGGTGGGCGCGCCGATGAGGAACGTCAGGCCGTGCTCGGCCACCCAGTCGAGCACCGTGCCCGGGTCGAATTGGCGCAGCGCCACCGCCTCGGCCCCGCAGTAGAGCACCGGGTTCGGGCCCCCGGAATACAGCCCTCCCCGGTGAAACCACGGGGTCATGTTCAGGGTGCGGTCCTCCGGCGAGAGCGGAAAATGCATGATGACATCGTGGGCCGAGAGGACATCGACGAGGCCGCTGAGCGAGACGCCCTTCGGCATGCCGGTGGTCCCGGATGTGTACAGGCGCGTCGTCTCGTCGTAGGTGGAGGCGCCGGGGGGGAACGGCACCGCGTCCGGCTCGCCTGAGGCGACCAGCGCGGTGACCGTGGTCGTGGCCGGGTTCCGGGATGCCGGGCCGGCGGCGGCGACGAGCGCCGGCCTGTGGCCTGCGCGCTGAAGCGCCGCGGCCGCCGTGCCGGCCAGCACGTCATCGAAGACGAACGCGCGCGGACGGCTGTCGTCGAGCACGTAGGCGACCTCGCCGGGGGAGAGGCGGAAGTTGATCGGCGCGGCGACGGCTCCCAGCCGCTGCGCGGCCAGCCACACGAGCACGAACTCCGGGCCGTTGAACAGCGAGAAGACGACGGCATCCCCGGCCTGGACGCCCGCCTCGGCGAGCGACGCCGCCAGTCGCCCAGCGTCGGCCCACAGCTCCGCGTACGTCCAGCGCCTCCCGTCGGCGGGATCGTGCAGGGCGCGGCGACCGGCGAAGCGGTGGCTGTTTCGCTCGACGCCGGCCAGGTAGGTGAAGTGTCGCTCGAACACCCGCCGGAACGCCGACGGGTCGTACCGGTAGCCCCCTCCGTCGCTCAACCGTGGGCCTCCGCCCCGGCACCGTGGGGCGCCAGCCCGGCGACCAGGCGCGCCCGCACCTCGGCCAGGGGCTCGTACTGAGCCACCGGCTCGTGACCGAGCGGCATCAGCAGGAACTCCCGCACCCCGATCTGTCGGTAGGCATCCAACTGCTCCACGGCGCCGTCGATGCTATCCAGCAGCGTCCACCGCTCGACGGTCTCCAGCGCCATCCCGTACTGGCCGCGGATGTGGGCCTCGGCCTCGGCGCGGGCCCGGTCGCGGTCGTCGTCGACGTGCACGCCGATGAGCAGCGCCGTACCCGGACAGGGCCGGCCCGCGGCGTCGGCGAGCTCGGCGAGGAGCTGGGAGCGCTCGGCGACCCGCTCCGGCGTCAACCACATCGGAAGCCACATGTCGCCGTGGCGGGCGGCGCGCCGCAGCGCGGGCTCGCCCCGGCCGCCGACGTACATCGGCGGCGGAGCGGCCATCGCCGGCTCCAGGCCCGGACTGTGGACGGTCAGGGTGCGGCCGGCATGATCGACGGGCGCGCCGGTCAGCAGGTCGCCGATGACGGCCAAGGACTCGTCCAGGCGCGCGCCGCGCTGCTTGACCGGAACCCCGGCGGCGGCAAACTCGGCCGGGAACTCCCCGCCGACGCCGACTCCCAGGAGCAGCCGGCCCCCGGACAGCGCGTCGATCGTCATCAGCTGCTTGGCCGCCCAGGCCGGCGGGCGGAGGCCGAGGAGCATCACGCTGAAACCCAGGCCGATACGGCTCGTCACGGCGGCGGCGGCGGCCAGGCACGCCGGCGCGTCCAGCCCGGGCGCCGGACAGGCCAGGTGATCGCCGACCCACGCGGCATCGAAGCCGAGCTCTTCGGCCAACCGCGCCGCGGCGACGACCTGGGGCGGCCCGCCGCTGCGGGTGGCATCGAAATTCGGCAGCAGGATCCCGCAGCGCGGGGCATCGGCCGCAGTCATGTCCACGGGCTCAGGGCCCGCCGCTGCATCGTCCACGGGTGTGGTGCCGGGCGCGATCGGCCGGGGACCGGTGCCTCAGGCCTCGTCGTCGGATTCGTATTCCCGGGGTCCGGTCGAGCCCGTTGCGCCGCCGCCGCCGCTCCCAAACTCCGGCAGGTTCTTGATCCCCTCGCGGGTCTGCCACTTCGAGTAGTTGTCCTGCATCGCGTCGATCAGCTCGCGCATGAACTTGGGTGAGAGGTTGATGCGGGACACGACGACACCCGGGATCTCCTCGTCCTCGACCTCGTGATCGACGCGCGCGAACGTGATCGTGAACTCGTAGTCGGAGTGGCTGACGTTGGCGAAGTTCGAGTAATGGCCAGCCATCACCTCCGGTGAGAAGTGGATGTTGATGTGGCGATCAGGTGTGTTGGGATCTGACATAAGGCCGTAGTATTCCATCGTGCGGATCGTCGTCGTCGCCGTGGGCAAGTTGCGTCCGCCGTTCGCCGACGATGTGCAGCATTACAAGAAGCTGCTGGCCGGCCACACGCGGCTGGAGCTGGTGGAGGTGCGCGAGGACGACCACGTGGTCCGGCGGGTGCCGGAGCGGGCATTCGTCTCGCTCCTGCATCGCGAGGGCGAGCAGCCGGATTCGCTGCAGTTTGCGCGGTTTCTCGAGGACCGGCGGCGGAGCGGGCGTGACCTGTGCTTCGTGATCGGCGGCCCGTTCGGACTGGATCTCGACCAGGTCGACCATCGCCTGTCGCTGGGGGAGATCACGTTGCCCCACCAGCTGGCCCGCGTGGTGCTGCTCGAGCAGCTCTACCGTGCCCACAAGATCCTCGCCCGTGAGCCGTATCACTATTAGTGGCAGCGCTTGACCACCACAGCCGCCGGGATGCCCATCGCCTCTCGCTGGAGCAGCGCGTCCGCGCTCGGCGCGAGCTGTGGATGTTCGCGCGGCGGCTGGGGATCCTGTTGGGAGCGCTCGGCGGGATCATCGTGGCAGGGACGATCGCGCTCGCCGCGGTGGAGGGCGTCTCCGTCGGGTACGCGTTCGCGTGGACGCTGGACACCGTCACCACGCTCGGCGCGATGCCGGATCCGCGGGACAGCGCCGGGCGCGTCATCGTCGTCCTGCTCGAGGTCTTCGGCATAGGTACGCTCTTCTACGGGCTGGCGACGGTGGCGGAGTTCTTCGTCTCCGGCCAGCTGAGCGGCCTGCTCGAGGAGCGCCGCAACCAGCGCATGATCGACTCCTACTCAGACCACTACATCATCTGCGGCTTCGGACGCGTGGGGCGTCAGGTCGCTCGTGATCTCGGCCTCGCCGGCGTCCGGCACGTCGTCATCGACTCCAATCCGGCGCATCGCGAGGAGGCCGACGCGCTCGGCGTGCGCTACCTGGAGAGCAACCCCGCCGAGGACGAGGTGCTCGTGGGGGCGGGCATCGAGCGCGCCAAGGCGGTCATCGCGTGTGTGGACTCAGACGCGGACAACATCTTCATCGTCCTGACGGCGCGGGACCTGCGCCCGGACGTCCTGATCATCGCCCGCGCCTCGGCCGAGGACACCGAGCGCAAGCTGCTGCGGGCCGGCGCCGACCGGGTCATCTCCCCGTACAAGACGTCCGGCTCGGAGATGGCCCGGGTGGCGCTGCACCCGCAGATCGGTGGTGCGGTCCAGGTCGCCGATTATCGGATGGAGGAGATTGAGGTTCCGCCGGCGTGCGAGGGGGTCGGCAAGACGATCGAGCAGGTTCGCGGTGACGCGGTGATCGTTGCCGTGCGTCACACCGACGGCCGGCTCGAGCCCCAGCCGCTCGCCGACACCGCGATTGAGACCGGCGACATGCTGGTGGCCATCGGCCGTCCCGGCGCCCTGGAGCGTCTCGAGAGCACGTTCCAGCCTGCCGCGGTGCCGAGCGCATGAGCGTTCCGGCCGACACGGATGCCCAACACGTGAACTCCCCCTTGGCGGAGCTGCGCGCCGCGGTCATGCGGGCGGCCGCGATGCTTGCCGGCGACGGCGCGTCGGTTCCCTCGCAGGTGCGCGTGGAGCGGCCCAAGCGGGCCGGCCAGGGCGACTATGCGACGAACCTCGCGATGCTGCTCGCGCCGGTGCTCCGTGCCGCGCCGCGCGACATCGCCGAGCGCGTGGGGGAGGCGCTCAGCGAGGTCCTCGGCGACGAGCTGGTGCGGTTTGAGGTTGCCGGCCCCGGGTTCGTGAACCTCGTTCTCTCCGACGCCTGGTACCGGCGGGCGCTGCGCACCGTGCTCAGCGCCGGCGAGGGGTTTGGCTCCGGCGGGGCCGCCGAGTCGCGCCGGGTGCTCGTGGAGTTCGTCTCGGCCAACCCCACGGGGCCGCTGGTCGCCGCCAGCGGCCGCCACGCTGCCTACGGAGACGCTCTGGCGCGGATTCTGTCCCACCAAGGCCACGACGTCTGGCGCGAGTACTACTTCAACGACGCCGGGACGCAGATCGAGCTGCTGGGCGACTCCGTCCAGGCACGAGCCCGCGGCGAGGGTGTGCCCGAGGGCGGCTACCAGGGTGACTACGTCCGCGACCTGGCGGCGCAGATGCCGGGAATCGAGCGGGTCTCGGTGCAGGAGGCGTCGGCGCGCGCGGTCGAGGTGCTGTTGGCGCAGATCAAGGCCACGCTCGAGCGGTACGGCGTCCACTACGACCGCTTCTTCAGCGAGCGGACCCTTCATGAGGGCTCACCCAGCTATCTGGAGCGCGCGCTCGAAATCGTCACCGAGGCCGGCCACACGTACGAGTCCGACGGCGCGCTCTGGCTGCGTACGACGAGCTTCGGCGACGACAAGGACCGCGTCCTGCGCCGGTCCAGTGGCGCCCCCACGTACTTCGCGGCCGATCTGGCGTACCTGCTGCAGAAGCAGGAGCGCGGGCTGGATCTGCAGCTGCTGCCGTTCGGCGCCGACCACCACGGGTACGTCCCTCGGCTGAGGGCGGCGCTCGCCGCCCTCGGCGGCGACCCAGACACGCTGGAAGTGCCGATCCTGCAGTTCGTGCACCTGATCGAGGGGGACGCGCGGGCGGCCATGTCCAAGCGCCGCGGGGACTTCATCACGCTCGACGACCTGCTCGACGAGATCGGCGTCGACGCGACGCGCTTCTTCATGCTCCAGCGCTCGCACGACCGCACCGTCGACCTCGACCTCGAGCTCGCCCGGCGCGAATCCCCGGAGAACCCCGTCTACTACGTGCAGTACGCCCACGCCCGGATCGTCTCGATGCAACGCAAGCTCGACGAGGAGCGCGTGGCCGGGGCCCTCACCGGCGACGCCGGGTGGGGGGAAGAGCCGCTCCACGAGGCCGAGCGCAACCTCATTCAGGCGCTCGTCTCGCTGCCGGATGAGGTCGACGAGGCGGCCGAGCGACGCGCGCCGCACCGCATCGCCGCCTACGCGCTGGAGCTCGCCCAGGAGTTCACCGCGTTCTACCGCGACTGCAAGGTGATCGGCGCGCAGCCGTCTGAGGTGGAGTCCTTCCGGGTGGCGCTGTCGCAGGCGTCGCGGCAGACGATCAAGCTGGCGCTGGAGCTGCTGGGCGTGAGTGCTCCGGACTCGATGTAGGGGAGGGCTCCGGGGGCGGTGGAGCTAGGCGTATCGGCCGAGCTCGTCGTTCAGCCGCTGGTCATCATCTGGGCTGAGCGCTGCCGCCGAGGCCATCGGCGGCGTCTGGCGCGCCCGCCGTCGCCACCTGGGAATGGTGAACACGAGCATGAGGATGGCCAAGGCGACGAGCACCGGCGGCAGCACGTACACGAGCAGGTTGAACCCGTTGGCCGGGGGGACAGCGAGGACGGCCGGGCCGTAGCTGGCGACCATGCTGCTCTTGATCTGGGCGGCGGTCTCGCCCTGGGCGATGAGGTCACGGATGTACTGGCGCTCGGAGAAGGACTCAGGCGACTGGGCCACGGCCAGGGACTCGTGGCACTCGACGCACATGAACTCGCCGTAGAGCTGGGTCAGTGACGGGCGGGCGGTGGCGGCGGCGGAGCTGGCGAGGCCGAGGCTGCCGAAGGCTGTCAGCGCCAGCGCGAGCAGGACCGCGACGAGCGGGCGGTGAGGAACTCGCTGCCGCATCACGACACCTTGCCGAGGACGGGCGTGAGAGTCTGGCTGAACCACTGACTGTTGACCGGATAGCGCTGAAGGGCGGTGATCCGGCCGTCTGGATTGATAACGAACGTCTCCGGGACGCCGGTGGTGCCGAACCCGCGAACGAAGCTGCCGCTGACGTCGCGCAGCACCGGATAGTCAATGTGGTAGCGGCGGGCGAACTGCTCGGACGAGATGGGGTTGTCCAGGTAGGTGACGCCGAGCAGGGTGGCACCGTGCTTGACGAGCGAATGCTGCTCCGCCGACAGCAACGGCGCCTCGCCCTGGCAGGGCTCACACCAGGACGCGAACACGTTGAGCACCACCACCTTGCCGCGGAAGTCCGCGAGGCTCTTGGTCGCCGAGCTCCCCAGCACCGGCAGGGCGAGATGAGCATTGGGCGCCAGGGGAAGCCGATGGCTGGCCACTTGGGCGTCGAGCGACGCCGTGTCACCGTGGCTGGACACGCCGAACGTGAGCAGGGCCAGGATGGCGACCGCCGCCGTCACGATCACCCCGGGGAGCACGAACCGACGCATACGTCCGCTGATGGTAATGCCCGGCTCCTAACTGCCCGCGTCCGCCTGCATCCGCCTGCGGCGGCCCAGCGGGCCGGACTTTTCCGTTCCCCTGATCAGGCGGCGAGTCGGCATCGGCAGTGTGAAGTTTTCGCTCAACCCTGCCGATATCAGCGTATCGGCACGATCAGCCTCCCCACGCCACGAACAGCAATGTCACCCACAGACATCTACGACGACATGCCAGACGGCGCCTCCCAGCGCCAGTACAACAAGCAGCGCCTGGACGAGCTGGAGCGCGACGGCGCTGCCCGCCGTGCCCGGATCGCACAGGTCATCGCGCTTGAGGAACTCTGGCACGAAGTCGTCCAAGCCCACAGCACCCATCTTCTGTAGCGGCCGGCGCCGGTCGTCGCGCCGTCGGGGCCCACCCCCGTAGCGGCTCGCGGGGCGCTCAGGCTGACTTCCCGGGGCGCGAGCGCTGACGCTCGAGCTCGGCGACGCGGGCGGCGATCCGATCTTCGTCGGTGATCGCGTGCCACCGCGTGCCCCGGCGCTCGCCGGTGCGCCGCACCTGCCCGTCGGCCTCCAGTTCGCGCAGGAGCGTCAGGACCTGCTGGCGATCGCCCCCGGTTCGGTCGACCAGTTGGCCGGTTGACATGCCGTCGCCGCCGGTCAACAGGGCCTGGAGCTTTCCGGCGGGGACGACATCGCCCGGCTTGCGGGGCGACCGACGCCGGGTACGGCTCGCCGGCGCGGTACCGTTTGCCCGCGACCGAGGCGCCGATGCGGCAGCGGGCGCCGCGCCGTCGCGATTGCCGATCGCGGCCAGTGCGGCCTCCAAGGAAGCGATCTCGCTCCGGGCTTCGGCAATTCGTCTGTCAATTGAGATGATGATTTCTTGGCTGTGTGGCATGCGGCGATGGTAGAAGCGCCGAGGGCGACGGTGCGTGGACAGCCAGATCTGAATCCCCATAGCGGTAGGATCAGCGGCGTTCGCGGACGTAGCTCAGTTGGTAGAGCGTCGGCTTCCCAAGCCGAAGGTCGCGGGTTCGACCCCCGTCGTCCGCTT
>DASZMK010000036.1:0-32634 GCA_035551855.1 Solirubrobacteraceae bacterium | reverse complement strand
GCACGTGCATCTGTGACGCTGGGCGCCGGCCGGTTGCCACAGGGTGGCTCGTGAGACCGAGGGGGAACTTGGGGCTCAGAGCGCGGGGGCCATCGCGTCACCCCGCCGCGAGCGCGGAAGGAGCAGGTGCCCGGCGCTCGGGGCGTAGACCGCGCCGGCGAGAGCGACGATCGACGGGATGCTGACGACGGCGAACGCCATCGCCTGGGCATTCCCTGAGAGATTAAGGGCCAGCGTCGACGTCTCCCGGAAGATGAACCAGGCGGCGAACGTGGCCGCGAGCGTCAGGACCGGTGGACGCGCAAAGCCGAGTGCCTCCCAGCTCAGCAACGTAAGCAGGAACGGCAGCGAGTAATACGAGATGTCCCACGGATCCAGGGCACAGCGCAGCGCAAGCAGCAGTGCCAGGAGGAGGAGGACGTGGTGGTTCGGTCGCGGCTGGGCGCAGTGGGCGCGCCGCCGCGCGTAGAGCGCGGTGAGCGGCGGCATGATCGCGATCACGAGCGTGTGACCGAGTCCTCCGATCCAGGCCGGAGCGGTCCGGTACCCGGCGCTCAGCCCCTTGACGGCGTGTCCGTGGGAGCCAAAGAACCACCAGAGCTGCCAGGGCTGGAACGTGGGCCCGGTGTTCAAGCCGGTGGCCGTGGCCTGAGCGACGAACCCGCCTGACGCGCCGATGATGAGCGGCGCCATCACCGCCGCCGCCACGGCGCCGCTGACGAGGAGAGCTCGGGCACGCCCGCGGGGCAGAGCCACCAGCACCGGGCCGACGGCCACCACCGCCCACTCCTTGTTGGCCATCGCCAGCCCAAGCAGAACGGCGGCCCAGGTCGGCCGGTCGTGCAGCGCGCAGAGAACCGCCGCGACGCAGAGAACGGCGCCGAGGAGCTCCTCCGGATGGCCCAACTCCAGGGCGGGGAGCGCCAGCGGATTGGCGACGCAGAGCAACAGCGCGACGGCGACCGCCAGGAGCGAGGCGCCCCTCGAGCGCATGCGTGCCGCGAGCCAGACTCCCAACGCCCCGGTGGCCGCCAGGCACGGGACCGCGCCGGCTGCGTAGATGGCGAGATCCCGGCCATGCCACAGCTTCGTGACCATCACGAACGGGGCGCGCAGGATCAGGGAGCCGCCGTACGTCGGCGCAAGCTGGAGGAAACGCAGCACGTGGCCAGCGAGGAGCGAGTCGACGGCCGGACGCGCCTCGGTCCGCCAGTCCGGCCATGGTCCGTCGTGGAGGGCGAGCCACGCCATGACGAGCAACGCGCCGGCGGCCGCCGCTGCGGCGAGCGCGATCTCGCGCCGACGAACGGAGCTCATGCCGCCACCGCCGCGTCGGCGCCGGCCGGCGCTGTCGGTGCTCGAACGCCCAGCCATCCTGGGGAGATATCGGCCGCGCCGGGAGTCGGCTTGAACCAGGGCGCCTCGCCGGCTGGAGGGCGGGGGCCCGTATCGTGTGGCGCCGTGGCGACTCTCTACCGCTGCAACACGCCCACCGACTGGCTGTGTCCCTGCGGACGGGTGGCCCGCGCCCTGCGCCGAGACGGGATCGCGGTCGAGTCAGTCGCCGTCGGCCAGCGGAGGTCGCGGCGAACCGAGGTGGAGGCGCTCACCGGCCAGCGACGCGTGCCCGTGCTGGTGCTCGAGGGCGAGGTCATCTGCGACTCCAAGCGGATCCTCGAGCACCTGCAGTACCGGCGGTCGCTGACGGCGTCGTAAATGTGAGGCCCGCGAAGCCGGGGGCAAGCGGAGAGGCGGCGGCCGCTAATCCGGCTTTCCCGACCTGCACGATGCGACAAATCGAAGGATTCGGCGGGCGGATTTGGCGCATCATGCACGGTCAGGGACCGCCGCCGGCGCCCGGGGGCGCCGTGTGCTGGCCCCGCGCCGAGTGCTGGCCCGCGCCCCGGGGCGCCGCACCCACTCGCTTCACCGCCGTCGTTCGGGGGCGGCGCGTCTGTTGGAGGCCGCGTGCAGGCGCAGGTGACTATCGCGACGTCTACGACGGGCATCGAAGGAGTCGCCTGCCTCACCCGCCTCCGTTGCCCCGGATTCCGGCGTGCACCAGGCGCCAAATCGCGCATCGCCCTGCCGATCTGGCGCAAACAGGGGGCTGGGGCTGCAGCTGGTGCCAGATCTCGCTGCGGAACCCGGATTTGGCGCACCATGCACGGTGAGGGACCGTCGCCGACGCCCCGGAGCGCTGGCGCAGCCTCCACGCCGGGATCCGGAGCAACGGCCCAGCCGGCCGATCACCCGCGGTTGCACCCTGGCCCCTTGGGATCATGTGGGTTGCCGTAGGAGTTTCGCCGACCGTGAACCGCGTCAGGCCCGGCGGCCGACCAGCGTGGCCACCGAGGCCGCCGTCACCGGCTGGGCGATGCCGCGGTCGGTAACCAGCGCGGTGACCAGCCCCGCGGGCGTGACGTCGAAGGCGGGATTGCGGCACGGGGTGCCGTCGACGGTCAGCGGACGGGACGCCTCGCCGCCGCCGACGGTCAGTCTGCGCACCTCGTCGGGGTCGCGCTCCTCGATCGTGATCTCGGCGCCCGTCGGCGTCGCGGGGTCGATCGTCGTGGACGGTCCGGCCACGACGAAGGGAATCCCGGCAGCGGCCGCGGCGAGCGCGTGCCCGTAGGTCCCGACCTTGTTGGCCACGTCGCCGTTGGCGGCGACCCGGTCGCACCCCACGATCACCGCATCGACCTCGCCGCCGGCGATGAGCCCGGCGGCGGCGCCGTCGACGATGAGCGCGTGCTCAATTCCCAGGCGGCGCAGCTCGTAGACGGTCAGTCGCGCACCCTGCAGCAGCGGCCGGGTCTCGCAGGCGAGCACCCGGTCAAGCTGGCCGCGGTCGGCGAGCTCGGCGATCACCGCCAGCGCGGTGCCGCGGCCGGGGGCCGCGAGCGCGCCGGTGTTGCAGTGGGTGAGGATCCGGCGGCGTCCGGTGAGCAGGTCGGCCCCGTGGCGGGCCATCGTGTCGCTGGCCGCCTCCTCCTCGGCGTGCAGGGCCCGGGCCTCCGCCAGGGCCGCCTCGGCTCGTTCCGGTCCCACCGGCAGTGCCGCCGCGGCGGCATGCACGCGCCGCACCGCGTGGATGAGATTGACCGCTGTCGGCCGCGCGGCGATGAGCGAGTCGCACGCCCGGTCCAGGCCATCCGGCTCGCGCAGCAGCTCCAGCGCGACACCGTAGGCCGCGGCGACGCCGATCAGCGGCGCGCCCCGGATGCTCAGTCGCTGGAGTGCTCCGACGACGTCCTCGGCGCCGCACAGCTCCAGCTCATGCTCACGCCACGGCAGCTGGGTCTGATCCAGCGCCCACAGCGCCCCATCCGCGAACCGAACCGCTCGCACCGGCCCCGGGCCCACCGGCGCGCTCCGACCTTCTCCGCGTGCGCGGTGGCCGTCGGCGTCGGTGGGCGATGCTGTCGTCAGCGGCGTGGGCTACAGACGATTCTCGATCGACAGCGGGGCGGGCTCTGCCGGAGTGGGCTCCGGCGGGGCGACCGCCTCGGGCTCCGCCGGTGCCTCGATGCCCAGCGTCTGCTGCAGCTCGCCTGACTCGTACATCTCGGTGATGATGTCGCAGCCGCCGACCAGCTCACCCTTCACGAACAGCTGGGGAATCGTCGGCCACTGCGAGATCGCCGACAGCTCCTGGCGGATCCGGGGATCCGGCAGAACGTCGACGGCGGCGAAGCGGGCGCCGACCGATTGGAGGATGGCAACGGTGCGGGCGGAGAAGCCGCACGCCGGAGCGTCCGGGTTGCCCTTCATGAACAGGATCACAGGGTTCTCGCCGATCGCCTCGGCGATGGCGTCGCGCATGGGGTTGGCGGTTTGGTCGCTCATCGAGTCTCCTCCGTTTCCGAAGCTCGTGTTTGAATGGAGAGAGCGTGGATACGGCCGCCCAGTTCGGAACCGAACACGTCGTAGACGAGCCGGTGCTGAGCGATGCGCGGCATGCCGTCGAAGGCGGGCGCGCTCACAACCGCATTGAAATGATGCCCATCTCCCGTGACGCTGGCGACCGCGCCGGGGATGCCGGCTTCGATGCGGTCCTTGAGCTCTTCAGGGGTGGCGGACATGGCCTCTAGCGTAGCGGGCGCCTGTCGGTATACTTTGTAAAGCATGATCACTCTCACTGACAAAGGTGCCGAGAAGGTCCGCGAGTTCCTGACGTCCCAGAGCGCGTTCGCCGAAACGGCCGGCCTCCGGGTCGGGGTCCGCGGCGGTGGCTGCTCCGGGTTCCAGTATGCGCTGGCGTTCGACGAGCAGCGGGATGGCGATTCGGTCTTCGAAGACAAGGGAATCCGCCTGCTGGTCGACAACCCCAGCCTGCCGTACGTCAAGGGCTCGACGATCGATTTCGTCGACGGACTCCAGGGCGCCGGATTCAAGGTTGAAAACCCGAACGTGATCGCCGCGTGCGGCTGCGGCTCCTCCTTCCGCGTTGCGGAGGAGGAGGAAGTCTCCGCCGTCTAGCCGCGGGGTCACGAGTCTCCGCCGTCAAGGCCGCGGAGGGTTTCACACGGGCGTGGCCTCGAGCGAGCGCCACAGGAACAGGGACGCCAGCGTGCGGTGGGGTTGCCACCGCGCGCCGATCGATTCGAGCTGCGCCGGGTTCGGCATCGCCTCGAGCCCGTAGGCGACCATCACCGCCCGGCGGATTCCCAGGTCGCCGACCGGGAGGACATCCGGGCGCTGCAGGTGGAACATGAGGAACATGTGGGCGCTCCACTCGCCCAGGCCCTTGACCGCCGTGAGCTCGGCGATCACCTGATCGTCCGGCAGGCGGCCGAGCTTGTGCAGCTCCAGCGAGCCGTCCAGCACGTGCTCGGCCAGCGACCTCAGGTATGTCACCTTGGCCCGGGAGAGCCCGGCGGCGGCGCGGAGCTCCTCCGGGTCCTCGGCCAGGACCTCGTCCGGTGTGGGCGCCCGGCCGCCGTAGCGTGCCAGCAGACGCTCGTGGATGGCGCCCGCCGCTCTCGTCGACAGCTGCTGGCCGACGATCGTCCGGACGAGGACGGCGTAATGCTCCCGCGGACGTCCGCGGCGACGGTCGCCGAGGCTCTCGGCGCCGATCTCGTCGATCAGCCTGCGCATGACCGGATCGGACTCCCGCAGCTGCGCGACCGCGTCCTGGAGCTGCGCGGCGGTCGGCACGCCGCCTACGGCGCGGCCGTCAGTGACAGCGGGGCGCCGTCAAGCGCGCCGAGGGCGCGCTCCACGGAGCAGGCGATGCAGGTGAATGTCGGCGTGTCACGCAGGGTGTACGAGCTTGATTCCGTGGTCCGCAGCCGCTGGACGAGGTCCAGGAAGTCGGCGGGATTGTCGGTTTCGAAGGCGACGACGAACTCCTGGTCGTCGAGCCCGAACGAGTAGCTCGTGTTGATGTCGACCGACGGATAGTCGCGCCCCACCCTGATGTGGTCCTGCATGATCCGCCACCGCTCCTCGGCCGGCAGGGCGTACCAGGCGCGCGTCTTGACGAACGGATACACGAACAGGTACTTGCCCTGTCCGGGTCGAACCTCGAGTCTGGACTCGTCGGAGTACTCCGACGGCTTGGTCATCGCGAGCATCGAATACGGAACCGTGCACCACTTCATCAGCCCACTCTGCGAGAGGATCACGTGGAACTCGTGGATGCGCTCCAGGTTCTGGGCCTGGCTGAGGAGCATCAGGTCCGAGTCGCCGCGCGTCCCCACCAGCGAGAACGAGCGGAGCAGGTGGCCGTCGGCGAAATCGGCGCAGGCGGCCATGAACTCGCGCTTGTCGGCAGCCCGTTGGTCATCGTCGAGCCGGCGCCACGCGGGGTCGACCTTGAGGAACGAGTACTTGACGAAATGCCGGACGGGCATGTGAGGCTGATGATACGCGGCTGTGATCCCGGCGAGGGACAGTGGTATCGGTAACATGAGGGGGATGCGGATCGCGCTGGTTTCGCCGTATTCATGGACGTATCCGGGAGGCGTGACCAGGCACATCGAAGCGCTGGCGGAGTCCTTCATCGCCGACGGCCACCAGGTCCGTGTGCTCGCTCCGTATGACCCGGTCGATCTCTCGTCCAAGGTGCTGCACCGAGGCGCAGCGCCGCAGCCGCTGAGCCCGCCGGACTATCTGGTCTCGCTCGGCCGGACCGTCGGCTTCAAGGCCAACGGAGCGGTGTCGAACCTGTCGATCACCCCGTCGGGGATCGCCGCGCTCCAGAAGGAGCTGCGGACGGGCGGCTACGACGTCGTCCATATCCACGAGCCGGTGGCGCCCATGATCGGCTGGGCGGCGGCTGAACTGACGCGCCTGCCGCTGGTCGGCACCTTCCACTCCTACTCCGAGCGCCTCGTTCCCAACACCATCGCCAACTTCTTCGGCGCATGGCGCGTCCTCAACCGGCTCCACGTGAGGATCGCGGTCTCCGAGGCCGCCGCCTGGACCGGTCGACGCTGGTTCGGCGGCCACTACCGGGTGATTCCCAACGGCGTCCACGTCGACCCGGACGTGCTCGCCGGCGCCGGCGCGGCGCCCCTCGGCGACTGCTTGCGCATCGTCTTCGTCGGCCAGTCGGTGGAGCGCAAGGGCCTGCCGCTCCTGCTGCGATCGTTCGAGGCCCTTCGCGAGCACATCCCCACGGAGCTCACCGTCATCGGCCCGTCGCCGGAGGAGCTTGCGCCGATGATGCTCGACGACCGCGGCGTTCGCGTCCTGGGCAAGGTCGACGACGCCCGCAAGCGCGAGGAGCTCCAGCGCGCCGATGTGCTCTGCGCCCCGTCGCTGCGAGGGGAGAGCTTTGGCATGGTCCTGACCGAGGCGTTCGCCGCCGGGACACCCGCTGTCGCCTCGGACATCGCCGGCTACCGCGACGTGGTGCGCGACGGTGTCGACGGGGTGCTCGTGCCGCCGGCGGACCCGCAGGCGCTGGCCGAGACGCTGCGCGACCTGTGGGAGGAGCCGGAGCGGCTGACGTCGATGGCGCGGGCCGCCGCCGCCGACGTTCAGCGGTTCGCCTGGTCGCGCGTCGCCGCGGAGGTCCTCGGCGCCTATGAGGACGCGATCGCCGTGCCCGCCCCCCAGGGCGCGGTCCAGCGCGCGGCCGTCGCCGTGGGCGTGCGGTCCGCCGACCTGCGCCCGCACGCGCGGGCCCGGCGGATCCCCAGCCTGGAAACGCGTCCCGTCTCTCGCCGGGTACGGGTCGGCAGCCTCCTGCGCCGCGGCGCGCTCGCGGCCGTTTCGCTCGGCGCCATCCTCCTGGCGATCCTGGCGCTCAAGAAGATCGGCCTGGCCAATGTCGCCTCGGCGCTGGTGGCGTCAAGTCCCTCGTTCGTGATCCTGGGTCTCGGTGTCATGTGCGGCGCGATGGCACTGAGAGCCGTGTCCTGGCACGCCATCCTGCGCGCCGCGCTCCCGCAGGCGCGCGTGCGCATGTCCGACGCCATGCAGGGGACCTTCATCGGCGTGCTCATGTCCTCCACGCTTCCGGCCCGGCTGGGTGAGCCGTCGCGCGCGCTGGTCGTCGCCCGGCGAGCGGGACGGCCGCGCGAGTACCTCCCCGTGGTGCTGGGGACGGTTGTGTCCCAGACGCTGCTGAACATCGTCGCGCTGATGATCCTCGGCGCCGTGATGTTCTCGTCGGTCAACATCTTCAGTGGCCATCAGGACGCCCTGCTGGTGGCGGCCATCACACCGCTCGCGCTGCTGGTCATCGTGCTGCTGGCTCCGCTCGTCCTGCGACACCAGGCCGGGAGGGCGCGCTTCCACCGCCTGCAGAGCCTGCTCGCCCAGGCGCGGGGGGCGATGACCCGTGTGCGCGCCGGGCTGGTCGTGTTCCGTCGCCCCCGGCTGGGGGTCATCGCCACGGCCGCACAGCTTGGAGCGTGGGCGATGCAGTGGGTGTCCTGCTATATCCTGCTCGTGGCCCTGGGGCTCAGCCACCAGGCGGGCATGGCCGCGGCCGCGGCGGTCCTCTTCGCCGTCAACATCAGTGCGGTTCTCCCCGCCACGCCGGCCAACCTCGGCGTCTTCCAAGCCGCGTGCGCGGCCGTTCTTCACACCGGCTGGCACGTCGGCTTCGGCACCGGCGTCGCCTACGGCGTGATCCTCCAGGCGGTCGAGGTCACGACGGCGATCCTGATGGGCGGCCCGGCGTTGCTCAAGGAGGGAATGTCCTGGCGCGAGGTGCGGCTGCGCGCCATGCACGCCACGCCGGTCAAGCTTCCCGCCCGCTCCCCCCGCGCCGTGCGGCGGGGCGGTCCTGTCGACGTCCGGGGCTGATCGCTTCGGGGCGATCGCTTCGCGATTGCCGGATCACTGAGGCAATCCCGTCCGGAATGGCAAGCTGATCCCGGGTTGGCTGAGGTCCGGCGGCGAGGCTCGGCGAGGGGGTTAGGCTCGGCGAGGGGGTCAGGCCTCGGCGAGCGCCGGCTCGCCCTCGGAGGCGCCGGCCGGATCCGAGTCGGAGAGCTGCGCCATCCTGGTGGGGTCCTTGTCGGTGCCGGCGATGAGCTCGTCACCGGCCTGGCGCGGGTTGCGCGGCAGCTGACCGGACTTCATCCCGAAGTAGACGGCCTGCGGATGATGGGCCACGATCGCCAGCGTCGACTGTTCAGGCTCGACGGCGTAGCCGCCGGAGAGCCGGAGACCGATCGACGGAGCATCGAGCAGCGCGAACACCTTGGTCAGCTCGGACTGCTCCGGGCATGACGGATACCCCCAGGAGTACCGGCGGCCCTGGGCGGCGCCGATGCCCAGGTCGCTGCGGGCGCGGGCGTGCAGCCACTCGGCCATCCCCTCGGCCGTCTGGACGCCCAGGCCGTGCACGAACAGCTGCTCGGCGAATTCGCCCTCGGCTTCGAGTGCGGCCATCAGCTCGGTCACCTCGTCGCCGGCGGTGACCGCCTGGAGGGCGACAACGTCGGTGTCTCCTGAGCCGACCGGGCGATAGAAGTCGGCGAGGCAGATGCGGTCGTGCCGGGGCTGGCGGGGGAACACCAGCCGTTCCAGCTCGCGGGGGTGGGCGGGGTCGAAGTCCTCCGGGTCCCACACGATCAGCTCGTTGCCGTCGGAGTTGCAAGGGAAGTAGCCGAGCAGCGCCCGCGGATGCAGGTAGGTCTGCTCCCGCCACATCCGCGTCAGCCGGGGCTGGAAGTCGTCGCGCAGCAGGCGGGTCCACTCCTGGCCCTTGACACCCCGTCCGCCCCAGTGCAGCTTGAACAGGACGTGGGTGTCGAGGTGCCGGTAGACCTCGTCCATCGGGACCTGGAGCTCGCGCGCGCCCCAGTACGGAGGTCGGGGTACCGGGTTGTCCGCGACCGCGGCGCTGCGCACGGTCGCGTCGGTGACGTCCGGGGCGTCCTCATCGACCTTCTCCGGGCGCTCGCGCAGCGCCCTGGCGGCGGAGCGTGTCTTCGACAGCAGCCCCTCGCGCGCCTGCTCGTCGATGAGCTGGTCCATCTTGTGCAGGCCCTCGAACGCGTCCTTGCAATAGAACACGCCGGGCCCGTAGATGTCGTCTGACTCGTTGCCGTGCGGATACAGGACACGCAGCCCGAAGTTGCGGTTGATCGCGGCCCCGCCGATCAGCACCGGAAACTGGAGCTTGCGCTCGTGTAGCTCCTGGATGGCCGCCGGCATCTGCTTGGACGTGGAGACGAGCAGAGCCGACAGGCCGATGGCGGTGGCCTTGTGTTCGACCGCGGCGTCGAGAATCGTCCCAATCGGCACCTGCTTGCCCAGGTCCACGACGCTGTAGCCGTTGTTGCTCAGGATCGTGTTGACCAGCGACTTGCCGATGTCATGGACGTCGCCGAACACGGTGGCGAGGACAACAGTCCCCTTGGTGTATCCCTCGAGCCGGTCCAGGTACTGCTCGAGCTGGGCGACCGCCCGCTTCATGACCTCGGCCGACTGGAGCACGAACGGCAGGATCAGCTCGCCGGCGCCGAACTTGTCGCCGACCTCCTTCATCGCCGGTAGCAGGACCTCGTTGAGGGTCGGCACGGCTCCGATCTTCTCGACGCTGGCGTCGATCCACGCCTCCACGCCCTCCTTCCTACGGCGCAGGATGTGGAAGTGCAGCGCCTCCTCGGGCTCCATGCCCTCGGTCGGATCCGCTGCGGTGCTTGATTCATCGGCGTCGGAGCTCTTTGACTCGAAGTGCGCGATGAACCGCTCCAGCGCGTCCTCGCGGCGATCGAACACGAGGTCGTCGGCGAGCTCGCGCTCCTCGCCCGGGATCTCGGCGTACGGGGTGATGTGGTTGGGGTTGACCATGGCCAGGTCGAGCCCGGCCTCGACGCAATGGTGCAGAAACACGCTGTTGAGGACTGACCGGGCCGCCAGCCCGACGCCGAAGCTCACATTGGAGACGCCGAGGGAGGTCTGGACGCCGGGGATCTCCGCCTTGACCCGGCGGATGCCCTCGATCGTCTCGATCGCGCTCGGCCGCCACTCCGCGTCGCCGGTCGTCAGCGTGAACGTCAGGCAGTCGAAGATCAGAGCATCGGGATCCAGCCCGTGCTCGTCACAGCACAGTTCGGTGATGCGCTTGGCGACCTCCACCTTGCGCTCGGCCGTCTTGGCCATGCCGGCCTCGTCGATGGTCAGGGCGATCACGGCGGCACCATGGGCGCTGGCCAGCGGCACGACGCGGTCCAGCTTGCCGCGCCCCGCCTCCAGGTTGATGGAGTTGACGATCGCCCGTCCCGGAATCTGCTCAAGCGCGGCCTCGATGACATCCGGCTCGGTGGAGTCGATCTGGATCGGCGCGGGCTGGCTCAGCGAGATCCGCTTGACCACCTCGCGCATCTGGTCGGCCTCGTCCTGGCGCTCGGTCAGGGCCACGCACACGTCGAGCACGTGGGCACCGCCGTTGACCTGGTCCTCGGCGACGGCGAGCAGCCCGTCGTAATCGTCGGCGAGGAGCATCTCCTTCGCCCTGCGCGAGCCCTGGGAGTTGACCCGCTCGCCGATCAGGGTGGGGCGGGGGGACTGCACGAGCGGTGTCGCGGCGATCATCGAGCTGACGTGGGCGGCGCGGCGCTCAGGCCGGGGACCCGGAGCCTGCCCACCTCGCCCGCCGGGTCGCGGGTTGCGGCCCTTGACCCGCTCGGCCATCGCCGCGATGTGCGCCGGCGTGGTACCGCAGCATCCGCCGACGATCGCGACGCCGTAGCGGTCCACGAACTCTCCCAGCACGGCCGCCAGGGGCTCCGGTAGCTCCGGAAAGATGGTCTCCCCGTTGGGGCCCTGGAGCGGCAGGCCGGCGTTGGGGATGCAGTGCACCGGGACCGAGCTGTACTCGCCCAGGAACCGGATCGCGTCACGCATGTCCTCAGGACCGGTGGAGCAGTTGAGGCCGATGGCGTCGACCCGCAGCGCTTCGAGCGTCGCCAGCACGGAGCTGATGTCGGTGCCCAGGAGCATCTTTCCGCCCTGAGGCAGGAGCGACACGCTGCACTGGATCGGGACCGCGTTGCTGAGCTCGCCGGCCGCCCGGCGCACGCCGAACACGGCCGCCTTGAGCTCCAGGATGTCCTGGGCGGTCTCGATGATGATCAGGTCGACCCCGCCCTGGATCAGGCCGGTCGCCTGCTCGGTGAACACGTCGACCAGCTCCGGGAATGTGATCTGGCCGAGCGTCGGGTCATCGCTGGCCGGAAGGAAGCCGGTGGGGCCGATCGCTCCGGCGACGAATCGCGTCTCGCCGGCCGCCCGGCGGGCGATCTGCGCGGCCCTGAGGTTGATCTCATGGGTGTGATCCTCGAGTCCCCACTCGCCGAGCTTCAGCCGCGACGCCTGGAACGTGTCGGTCTCCAGCACGTCCGCGCCGGCCTCGAGCATCGAGCTGTGCACGCCCTCGATGACGTCCGGCCGGTTGAGGACCAGCGCCTCGTGACAGCGACCCGGAAGCCGATAGTCGCGCTCCAGGCTCAGGTCGAACTGCTCAAGCGTGGCACCCATCCCGCCGTCGTAGACGAGCGTCTGGCGGCGGGTGGCGTCGATGAAGTCTCGCATCAAGGCGATGCTAACAACCTTGACAAGGATGTGTCAAGGTTGGGCCGGGGGTGGTGACGCCGGTTGCCTGAGGGGTGGCAGGTGCGTGTCGGCCAACGGTTCCAACCCGGCTTCGCAATGAAGACGGGCCAGGATGGACGCGGGGCCAGGATGGACGCGGGGCCAGGATGGAAGCGGGGCCAGGATGGAAGCGGGGCCAGGATGAAAGCGGGGCCAGGATGAAAGCGGGGCCAGGATGGAGGCGGCCCCGGGATGAGCTCGCCGCGGGCCTTTGCCCCGGAATCTGGCGTGCACGGTGCGCCAAATCCGCCATCCGCCGGACGATTTGCCGCAGATCACGGGCTGAGCCTGCGCTCTGCGCCAGATCGCCAGAGGGGGTGCTGATTTGGCGCGTGGTGCAGGTCCGGGGGCCGTGCGCACGGCGTGCACGCCCCGCGCTCCCCTTGGTCGTTGCCCGTCGTAGATCATGACCGGCCGGTGATGGTCACCGGGACCACCGCAAGCGCCTCAACGCGAAGCCAAAAAACCCGCTACCGCGCCGTCCACCCCATGTCCATCGTCACCGGCGCCCCGGTGAACGAGCGCCCGCCCGGTCCGGCGAGGAAGGCCACGACGTCGGCAACCTCGGTGGGCTCGATCAGCTCCTTGATCACGTGGGGGGCGAGGATCACCTCCTCGAGGACCTCCTCGTCGGAGAGGTGGTGGGCGCGCGCCTGGTCGCCGATCTGCGCCTCCACGAGCGGCGTGCGCACATAGCCGGGGCAGACGGCGGTGGCGGTGATGCCGTCCTCGGCGCCCTCCAGGGCGAGCGTCCTCACCAGCCCCAGCACGCCGTGCTTGGCTGAGACGTAGGCCGACTTGAACGGAGAGGCGACGAGGCTGTGAGCGGACGCGATCGCGATGAAGCGCCCGCTTCCGGATTGTGTCAGCGCCTCCCAGCCGTGGCGCGCGAGCAGGAACGGGCTCGTCAGCATCAGGGCGAGAATCTGGTTCCACCTCTCGATGGGAAACTCCTGAACCGGTGAGACGTGCTGGATGCCCGCGCCCGCCACGATCACGTCGAGGCGGCCGAAGCGATCCAGTGCGGCCGCGACCGCCCGGCGGTTGGCCTCCGCATCGGTCAGGTCCGCCTGATGGGGCGTGCCCGGCCCCTCCGGGTCCGGCCTCAGGTCGACGGCCAGCACACGGGCGCCGTCCTGCTCAAGCCGGGCGGCCACGGCGCGGCCGATGCCGCTCGCGGCACCGGTGACGATCGCCACGCGGCCCTCGGCCGGCGCTCGCCCGCGATGCGCTTCCGTTCCCGGCGTCTCAGTCATGATTGCCTGCTGGAGGCTAGCTCCCGCGGGTGGCGTGCAGGCACGGCGTCAGGGTCCGGACCGGCGCCAGGGTCCGGACCGGCACCAGGGTCCGCACCGGCACCAGGGCCCGGACCGGCACCCGGGCCCGGACCGGCGCGCCGAGGAACGCCAGGAGCCCCAGCACCGCCGGGACCAACGCCGCGACCGTGAGGGCGGCGGCGCTCAGGATCCGGATGACGATGCCCACCGCTCCCATCAGCCTGCCGACGACGCTGTCTCGGAGGTTCCGCACCGGCTCAATCGTACGCCCGAAGCTGCGTTGGGCCGCCGCGAAACGGGTACACGACCGCAAAGGAGGCGGTCTGAGCGAGCGGCAAACCGGCGGCCGCGGCGGACCGGCGTCAGCGTGCGTAGTGTCTTTCGTGGCTGGGTACAAAAACGTTATGCAGAGCGTCGTGCGGAATCTGAACGAGACCTTTGAATCCACGCCCGGCTCCGTCGTCGAGGCGCGGGCGCGGGTCGCCGAGTTCGCCGCCGGCGCGGGCGCGACAGCCAGCCAGATCGACGGCGTGCGGCTGGCGGTGTCGGAGGCCATGACGAACGCCGTGGTCCACGCCTACCGCGGCAAGCCGGGTGGGATCCACGTCAACGCGGCCGTGGCCTCCTCGGAGCTGTGGATCCTCATCTCCGACGACGGCTGTGGCCTTCAGCCGACGGCCGACCGGCCCGGCCTGGGACTCGGCCTGGGGCTGATCTCGCAGGTCTCGGATGATTTGGCCATCGCCTCGCGGGCCTCTGGCGGCACCGAGGTCCGGATTCTCTTCAACCTCGCCAACGCCGATTCGCGATCGTCGGCCGTGGAGCCGCAGACTCACCGGGGCGCGTCTGGCAACGTGCGGCAGTCCGGATTCACTCCTTCCATGTCGGCGGCCTGAGCCGCGCGCCCCGCGCCGAGGATCAGCTCCGCGGGTCGCGCTCAGCCGCCTCGTGGGCGGCTGCGCCGGTCTTCACGACGATCACGATCTCGCCCCGCCTCTCGACGATCCGCTCGACCGAGGGCACCTCGTGCCCGGCCAGCACCACGAATTGCCGGGCATCTGCCCGCACCCTCTCGTAGTCGGAGAGGGTCAGCGTGAGGAGCTTGTTGCACCCCAGCCGCGCACACTCGCACCGGAACGCAATCGGCGCGTCCGCTCCGCCCGCCCAACCCGGCCACTGACCGCGCTCGATCCCTTCGTTGACCTTGCGGAACACGTCCTCGTTGGCGGCGAGCCGCCGCTCGACCGTCTCCTTCATCGGTGTGCTCCCGGCATCAGATCCCTATCAGCAGTCCGGCGTCGGCGGCGGCATACAGCGCCTCGATCGTCCGAGCCTGTCCCACCGCGTCGGACCGGCCCAGCAGCGGCGGCGCCTCGCCACGAATCGCCGCTGCGAAGTTGTCAGCCTGGAGCGTGTACGGGTTGGCGGGGGGTATGTCGATCGACTCGACCGTTCTCCCGCGCCGGAGCTCGATCCCCGGAGACCGGCAGTGCCATGGATCTCGAACGTACAACGCCGCGTCCTCCCCGACGACCTCCAGGTCGTGACGGGCAGAGAGCACGAAGCCGACGTCGAAGTGCGCCAGCACGCCGTGGGCGCAGCGCATCGATCCCTGGAAGACGATGTCGACGCCGTCGCCACCGATCGTCGCCAGCGCGCCGGCCTGCTCCGCCTCGCCCGCCAGCATCCGCGCGGCATTGACGCAGTAGCAGCCGACGTCCATGAGCGCCCCGCCGTCGAGCTCCCGGCTCATCCGCACGTCGTCGGGATCGGCCAGGGGGAAGCTGAACGAGCCGCGGACCAGGCGCAGCCGGCCGATCGCGCCGGCGCCGACAAGCTCAGCCAGCCGGACCGTCTGCGGATGGTGGCGGTACATGAACCCCTCCATCAGCAGCCGCCCCTCGGCCTCGGCCAGATCGAACGCGGCCTCGACGTCTGCCGTCCGGCGGCTCAGCGGCTTTTCGCACAGAACGTGCTTGCCCGCCTCCAGCGCCCGTGTCGTCCACTCCAGGTGCAGCGCGTTGGGGAGGGGGACGTAGACGGCCTCGATCTCCGGGTCGGCGAGCAGCTCTTCGTAGGATCCATAGGCGCGGGCGATGCCGTGCTCGGATGCGTATGCATCGGCCCGGGTGCGCTCCCGGCTGGCCACCGCCAGCACGTCACAGATGCTCGATCCGGCGATCCCGGCGAGGAACTTCTCGTTGATCCCGGCTGTGGACAGGATCCCCCAGTGCATGGTCACGGCTGGGGCCCCGGCTTTCAGTCAGGCGCCGGGCTCGGCCGTGCGTCCGGACTCGCCTCGCCGGCAAGCGTCGTGGCCGGAGCGTGGTGCGGCTCACCGTTGACCGCGCCCTTGAAGTCGTGCAGGCCCCGTCCGATCGCCCGCGCTGCCTCCGGGAGCCGCTTGGGCCCGAGCACGAGCAGTGCCACTGCCAGAATCAGAAGGAGATGGGTGGGCTGGAGAATGTCGCTGATGAGCATCCCCCGGAGAGTACAGAGTGGCTGAGCACGCGACCGGGTTTGCGCCGGGCCGGGTCAACCTGATCGGCGAGCACACCGACTACAACGACGGGCTCGCGCTCCCGTTCGCGATCGAGGACGGAGTGACCGTCACCGCGACCCGCGCCGACCCCGGCCGGGTGTCGGTCTTCGCGGCCGACCTCGACGCTCACGACAGCTTCGATCTGCGGTCACCGGCGCGCGTCGCCGGCTGGCGGGGCTTCGCGCGCGGGGTTGTTGCCGAGCTCGCCGGGTCCGGCTGCCGCGTCGAGGCGGCGCGCCTGGACATCAGGGGATCGGTTCCGCGCGGTTCCGGCCTCTCCTCCTCGGCGGCTCTCGAGGTGGCCCTGTGCCTGGCGGTGCTGGGGATCAGCGACGCGCCGGTGCCTGATCGGCTGGAGCTGGCACGGCTCTGCTCCCGGGTCGAGAACGAGTGGGTGGGGGCGCGGACCGGCCTGCTCGACCAGATTGCCTCCCTGTTCGGCGAGTGCGACAGCGCGATGCGGATCGACTTTCGGTCGCTGGACATCCGGCCGGTGGCGCTCGAGCTCGGCGGGTTCACGCTCGTGACGCTCGACTCCGGCCAGCGTCACGCCAACGCCCGGGACGCCGGCGCGGATCCCGACGCGGCGGCCGGCTACAACCAGCGCCGGCGAGAGTGTGCGCGCGCGTGCGAGCTGCTGGAGATCGAGAGCCTGCGGGACGCGACGGTGGAGCTGGCCGCCCGGCTGCCGGATCCGCTCGCCGACCGCGTGCGGCATGTCATCTCCGAGAACGAGCGGGTCGACGCGACCGTCGAGGCCCTGGCGGCGGGCGAGCTGGAGCGGGTCGGCGACCTGCTCAACGTTTCGCACGCAAGCCTGCGCGACCGCTACCAGGTCTCGACCCCGGCTGTCGAGGAGACGGTGGCGCGCCTGCGCGACGCCGGTGCGGTTGGCGCTCGGATCATGGGCGGGGGGTTCGGCGGCCATGTGCTGGGGCTCATGCCGCCGGAGGCCGAGCCCCCGGCTGGCGCGATCGCCGTCTCACCGGGACGTGGCGCGCGGCTCATCCGTTAGCGCTAACATCCGGGCCAGTTCCGGACCGCGCCGCCGGAGCGTGGAGAGGAGCGACGATGCACGTCGAGGACGACGAGGAAGCGCCGGTCCCGCAGGGGCGGCCGGCCGTCATGTCCGACGTCGGACGCCTTGCCGGGGTCTCCCATCAGACGGTCTCGCGCGTGATCAACGGCAGCCGGCACGTCAGCCCGGCCACCCGGGAGCGGGTGCTCGCCGCGATGCGCGAGCTCGGCTACCGCCCCAACTCCATCGCCCGCGCGCTGGCCACCGGCCGCCGCACGCGGACCGTCGGCGTGGTCACCTTCGACACCTCCCTGTACGGACCCGCGTCGACGCTGTTCGGGATTGAGCGCGCGGCCCACGAGGCCGGCTACTTCATGACCATTGCCAGCCTGAAGGCGCTTGACCGGGGCTCGGTCCTGGAGGCGATCCAACGACTCCGGGTGCAGGGCGTCGACGGCATCCTGGCCATCGCCGCCGAGCAGGAGTCCGCGGAGGCTCTGCTGCATGCCCCCCTCGACATTCCGCTCGTCGCCGTCGAAGCCGGACCGGAGCGGGGGATTCCCGTGGTGGCGGTCGACCAGCACCGCGGCGCGGAGCTGGCGACGCGTCACCTCCTCGAGCTGGGGCACCGGACCGTTCACCACATCGCCGGCCCACTCGGCTCCATCGAGTCCCAGCAGCGGGCCGGGGGGTGGCGTGCCGCCCTGGAGGCCGCCGGGGCACCGCGACCGCAACCGCTGATCGGCGATTGGACTGCGCGAGCCGGCTATCACCTGGGACGGAGGCTGACCCGCGACCGCTCCGTCAGCGCCGTGTTCGCCTCCAACGATCAGATGGCGCTCGGGGTCCTGCGAGCGATGCATGAGGCCGGGCGCCGGATCCCGGAGGACGTGAGCGTCGTCGGCTTCGACGATCTGCCGGAGGCTTCGTACTTCACGCCGCCGCTGACGACGGTCCGTCAGGACTTCGGTGAGGTCGGCAGCCGCAGCCTGCGCATCCTGGTGCGCGCAATCGAGAGCGTCGCCGCGGGCGCCCGTCCGCCGGAGGGGTCGCTGGTGTCCCCGGAGCTCGTCGTCCGGGCCAGCAGCGGCACCCCGGATGGCTGACGGATGCATTGACATCCATTTCATGTGACCGCTAACATCCCGGCGTCATGTGTTTTGCCGGAGGAAGTAGAGGAACGTTGTTCGCTGCCGAAGGGCGTAAATTTACTTCCCGTTAATACGGATGGACACGGCCCTGGCCGTGTGAAACCGTTACCTGGCGCCGCCCGGGGCGCGCGAGACATACAGCAATCTTGGGGGCGCGCAAGCGCCTTCGCGTCGAGGGGAGAATCCTTTATGACGGTTTGGAAACGGGCCATTGTGCCCACGCTCGTCGCGGCTGCGCTTGTCGCAGGCTGCGGGAGCTCATCGTCGAGCTCGAGCTCGAGCTCGGCGAGCAGTTCCAGCTCAGGGACGTCGTCGGCCGCCGCGTCGGGCGGCGGGTCCGCGCCGAGCATCTCGGCGGCGTCGTTCACCAACGACTTCTCGTCGATGGCCGCGCTGAAGTCGCTCGGTACCGCCGGCAAGGGCAAGGTCGCGGCGATCCTGCCTGACACCACCAGCTCGACTCGGTACGTCGAGTTCGATCAGCCGATGATCCGCAAGGCGCTGATTGCCGCGGGCGTTCCCGCGTCGGACATCATCATCCAGAACGCTCAGAAGAGCGACTCGACGTTCCTGACCGACGCGCAGACGGACATCACCAACGGCGCGACGGTCATCCTGAGCGATCCGGAGGACTCCGGCACCGGGGCGCAGGTTGAGAAGTACGCCGCCGCCCATGGGGTCAAGGTCATCGACTACGACCGGCTGACGCTCGGCGGCAGCCGCCCGTATTACGTGAGCTTCAACAACGTGACGGTCGGCAAGGTGATGGGCCAGGGGCTGGTCGCCTGCACCGCCGCCTGGAAGGTCAAGAAGCCGCAGGTCATCGTCATGCGCGGTGATCCGACCGACAACAACGCGACGCTGTTCTACCAGGGCTACTACAACGGCGTCCTTCAGCCGCTGTTCAGCTCCGGCAAATGGACGGATGTCGCCAACCCTGCCGGCACGTGGGATCCGCCCACGGCGGCGACCGAGTTCGAGCAGGCCTTCACGGCCCACAAGAACGCCAACGCCGCCCTCATCCCCAACGATGAGAACGGCGCCCCGATCATCACGTACCTCAAGTCCCACGGCGTGAAGCCCGACACGTTCCCGACGACGGGCCAGGACGCCACGCTCACCGGACTGCAGAACGTGCTCTCCGGCTACCAGTGCGGCACCGTCTACAAGGCGATCTACAAGGAGGCTCAGGCGGCCGTCGCGCTCGCCGTCTACCTCCGCGCCGGCAAGACGCCGCCGTCCTCGCTGCTGAACGGCACGACGTCCGACATCAACGAGCACAAGCCCGTGCCGTCGGTCCTGCTCCAGCCGCAGTGGGTAACGCCGAAGAACATGAACGCGACGGTCATCAAGGACAACTTCGTGCCGGCCAGCCAGCTGTGCTCGGGTTCCTACGCCGCCGCCTGCAAGAAGGCGGGGATAAGCTAATCCCCAGGAAGTTCTGAACCGCAAACGGAGCAGCGCACCCGCCCGCACATGCGGGCGGGTGCAACGCCCAGGATGGCCATCACATGAGCACTTCGCAGGGCGGCCTCGCCACCGCCGAGGCCCCGCAAAACGGCGCCGGCCCACTGCTGGCGCTGAAGGGAGTCAGCAAGACCTTCGGCCCGGTGCGGGCGCTGACGAAGGTCGACCTCGAGGTGCCGCCGGGAAAGGTGACGGCCCTCGTGGGAGACAACGGCGCGGGTAAGTCGTCGCTGATCAAGACCGTTTCCGGGCTCTGGGCTCCGGATGGCGGGGAGATCCTGTGGGAGGGCAGGCCGGTGCACCTCCACAACCCCAAGGATGCCGAGGCTCTCGGCATCACCACCATCTACCAGGACCTCGCGCTCTGTGACAACCTGGACATCGTCCAGAACATGTTCCTGGGGCATGAGCCGCTGCGCCGCGGCGTGCTCGACGAGGCCAAGATGGAGATCAGGGCGCGGGACACGCTCAAGGAGCTGAACGTGACCACGGTTCGCTCCATCCGCCAGCCCGTCGCCTCGCTGTCCGGTGGGCAGCGGCAGTCGGTGGCCGTGGCCAAGGCCGTGATGTCGCAGGCCAGGCTGGTCATCATGGACGAGCCGACGGCGGCCCTGGGCGTCGCCCAGACGAGCATGGTGCTCAACCTGATCAAGACGCTGAGCGGACGCGGCGTGTCCGTGCTCGTCATTTCGCACAATCTTGTCGATATCTTCGAGGTCGCCGACCGCATCGCGGTCCTCTACCTCGGCCGGATGGTGGCCAGTGCGCCGGCCTCCGAGTTCGATCGGCAGAGCGTGGTCGAGTACATGACCACCGGAACCGCCGGCCGCCAGGCGGGCAACGGCGCCGCGTAGACTGCGGCGCAGAGGAGGCGACTGAGTTGTCCGATCCAGCAGACACCAATCCTGCGACCACGACTCCGGCCGGGACGGCGGTCGCCGGCGAGACCGACGAAGCCGCCGCGCCGGAGGTCAGCGACGAAGCCCTGGCCACGGTCGCGCCGGAGGTGCTCGCCGGCTCGCTGACCGAGTACTTCCAGGCCTGGGGGCGGCGGATCCGCAACGGCGAGAGCGGGGCGCTGCCGATCCTGGTCGGCCTGATCGCCATCGTCATCTTCTTCCAGGTCGAGCAGTCGACGTTCCTGACGGCGAACAACCTCGTCAACCTGCTCATCCAGGCCGCCGTCTACGTCATGCTCGGGGCCGCTGAGATCTATGCGCTGATCCTGTCCGAGATCGACCTCTCCGTCGGCTTCGTGGCCGGCGTGGCCGGCTTCATCGTCGCCGAGCTCATCGCGTCCCCGGTGAACCTCCCGTGGTGGCTCGCGATCCTCGCCATGCTCGCCGCCACCGGGCTCATCGGGATTCTGCAGGGCTCGCTCATCTCCCGGTTGGGGCTGCCGTCGTTCATCGTCACCCTGGGCGGCTTCCTGGGGTTCGAGGGCCTCATGCTCCTGCTCGCCAACGCGGACAAGACGGCCGTCGGCGGAGTCATCCAGATCGACTCCAACAGCGTCGTCTACAAGATCGTCAACAGCAACCTCAGCCCCACGCTCAGCTGGATCGTGCTGATCGTGGTGGTCGGCTTGTTCGCCGCCTTCACCATCACCACCCATGCCCGCCGCCGCGCCGAGGGCCTGAGCGCTCCGCCGCTGAGCATCACCCTGCTGACGATCGCCGTCACCGCCATCGGCGGCGTCGTGCTCGTCGTCATCTGCAACCTCAACCGCGGTGCGCTGACTGCGCTCAAGGGCGTCCCGTATGTCGTCCCGGTGGTGTTGGTGGTCCTGTTGGTCTGGTCGTTCATCCTCCGGCGCACCAAGCTCGGCCGCTATATCTACGCCATCGGCGCCAACCCGGAGGGGGCCCGTCGCGCCGGCATCAACGTGCCGGTCGTGCGCACCGTCGGGTTCATGCTCTGCAGCATGACCGCCGGGATCGCCGGGCTGCTCTACGAGTCCCGTCAGGGATCGATGGCGACCGACATCGACGGCGGCACGCTCGTCCTCTATGCCGTGGCCGCCGCCGTCATCGGCGGCACGAGCCTGTTCGGCGGCAAGGGCAAGCCGATCCACGCACTGCTCGGCGGGATCGTCATCGCCGCCGTGTTCAACGGCCTGGGCCTGATGGGCATCAGCGCCGCCGGTCAGGACATCGCCACCGCCATCGTCCTCATCGCCGCCGTCACGCTTGACTCGCTGGTCAGGCGGCGCTCCACGGTCCGCTGACGATCGGCTCCCACCCGGGCGTCGCTGCAGGGCGACGCCCGGCACAATGGTGCCCATGAGCGAAGCCGGATTGCGCGCGGCCGTCGAGAAGATGCGGGCCGCCGGCGCGCACGAGGAGGCCATCCGCGCCTTCGAGAGCGCGCACCGCCGCCTCGAGTCCGGCGAGGAGGCGCTGCTGCCCAGCGCCGATCTCGAGCCCGCCGGGGACGTACCGTCGCTCGACGATCTGCCGGAGGCCGATGCGCCGGACGCGCTCCGGCCGGTCGCCGTGATCAAGCTCAACGGTGGGCTGGCGACGACGATGGGTCTCCAGCAGCCAAAGTCGCTGATGGAGGCCCGCGACGGGCGGTCCTTCCTGGAGATCATCATCGGTCAGACGCTCGCGCTGCGCCGCCGCTATGACGTCGGACTGCCGCTCGTGCTGATGAACTCCGACGTGACCCGGGAGCCGACGCTCGAGGAACTGGCGCGTCATCCCGAGGTCGGCCAGGAGGGGATCCAGCCGGATTTCCTCCAGAGCATGATCCCCAAGCTGGAGGCCGAGACGCACGAGCCGATCAGCTGGCCGCCGGCACCCGCCCTGGAATGGTGCCCGCCCGGGCACGGAGACGTGTACGGGGCGCTGCGGAGATCCGGGATGCTCGACGTCCTGCTGGAGCGCGGATATGGCTACGCGGTGATCTCCAACTCCGACAACCTGGGCGCACGGCTGGACGCCCGGATCGCCGCCCACATCGCGCGTGAGCAGATCCCATTCCTCATGGAGGTCGTTCAGGGCACCGAGGCCGATCGCAAGGGCGGCCATGTCGCCCGGCGCAAGGCCGATGGCCGGTTGGTGCTGCGCGAAACCGCGCAGACGCCGGACGAGGACGAGGAGTCCTTCCGCGACTACCGCCGCTGGCGCTACTACAACACGAACACGCTGTGGGTCGACCTCCAGGTGCTCGCCGACACGCTCGAGCGCCTGGACGGGGTGCTCGAGCTGCCGCTGATCGTCAACCGCAAGACGGTCGATCCCCGTGACCCCGAGTCGCCGCCGGTCATCCAGCTCGAGAGCGCGATGGGTGCCGCGATTGGGAGCTTCCCGGGCGCGTCGCTGCTGGAGGTGCCGCGGACGCGGTTCGCCCCGGTCAAGACGACCGACGACCTGCTGGTCCTGCGCTCCGACGTCTATGAGATCGGCGAGGACCTGGACGTCGAGCCCGCGCCGGGGCGGGACGGTGAGCTCCCCTACGTCGAGCTCGACAAGCGCTTCTACAAGCTGATCGACGACTTCGAGCGCAGGTTCCCGGCGGGGCCGCCCTCCCTGCGGGAGGCGCAGCGGCTGGTCGTGCGCGGTGACGTCACGTTCGCCGAGAACGTGCGCGTCCGGGGGGCGGTGGAGCTCGACGTCGACGAGCCGACCACAATCGATCCGGGAACGCTGCTCGAGCCGTCGTCGTGACGGCCGAGCCGCCGGCCGGCGCCAACGCCCCTGCGGGCGTGATCACCATCGTTCTCGCCGACGACCACGAGCTGGTACGGGCGGGCCTGCGGCTCCTGCTGGAGGCCGAGGAGGACTTCACCGTCGTCTCGGAGGCGGGCGACGTCGCCGGGGCCGAGCGCCGGGTCGCCGCAGATCATCCGGACGTCCTGGTGCTCGACGTCAACATGCCCGGCGGCTCCAGCATCCCGGCCATCACGCGGATTCGGCAGGCGACGCCAACGACCCAGGTCGTCATGCTGACGATGCAGAACGACCCGGAGCTCGCCCGCGAGGCGCTGCGGGCCGGGGCCAGCGCCTATGTGCTCAAGGAGGCCGCCCGCGGCGAGCTGATCCAGGCGATCCGGCTCGCGGCAGCGGGGCGGACGTACCTGAACCCGGAGCTCGGCGCGCGACTGGCCACCGGAGCGCTCCACCGCGGAGGTGCCCCGGACGACCTCAGCGGGCGCGAGGTGGAGGTGCTGCGGCTGATCGCCCTCGGCCACACCAACAGCGAAATCGCCACGCGGCTGTTTCTGAGCGTGCGCACCGTCGAGTCTCACCGGGCGCACATCCAGCAGAAGACGCGGCGCAGCTCACGCGCGGATCTCGTCGCCTACGCCCGGGACCACGGGCTGCTGTGAGGCGGCCGGCGGGCTGACACCGCGGACCGGCTCCGGTTTCCGGGGCCGCTGTGTGCGCCGGCCAAACCCCGGGCGGGCCCGTGACGCGCTATTTGCGCAGCGTGGCGATGGGCGGCCGGCCGGCTCCGCCTGCGCCGGCGATCTCGTTGCGCTTCGCCGGACGCGACGCCGACCGCGGGACGGGGGCCACGATCACCGGACCGCCTGAGGTTCCGGCGGCCGGTCGCCTGTCGCCCCTGACCGCGTGAGAGGCGGCGCTCGCCACGACGGCGTGCTGGCCGCCGCCGGCGATCCAGTTGACCCGGGCCACGCGGTAGCGCAGCAGCGCGCTCCACGTGTCCTGGCCGATGACGCCGTCCGCGGTCAGACCGTGGGCGGACTGGAAGGCCTCCACATCGACGAGCGTGTGGTAGCCGAACGAACCGCTCACCGAGATGGGATAGCCGGCGGAGACGAGGTGCTCCTGGGCCCAGACGACCATGTCGCCCTGGGCACCCTGGCCGACGTTGGCCATGACCTTGTACGGCACGTAGCCGCCCAGGCCGCCGGCGGGGCGCGACACCGCGGTCCAGTCCGACGACGTCGCCTCCTGCCAATCCCACCAGCTGATGCCGGACGCGCCGTAGGCGCGCGAGAGCTGGCGGAAGCGGACGATCTGATGCGCCGGCGGGTTTGAGAAGACCTGCCCCAGCGGGAAGATGGGGCGCTGGTAGACCAGGTTGAAGGAGTACGTGTGGGCGAAGACGGTGTCGGTCGTGACGCCGATGTCGCGCCAGTACATCTGCGGGGCGTTGTACTGCGCGCCACCGGGACCGAGGAAGACCGAGTACGGGAACGCGGGGTGGTAGTCGACGTACGGAAAGCCCGCCAGGGCGAGCGGATAGCCGTAACCGACGAGTGCGCGCAGCCGCCGGATGTAGGTCTGCGCCGAGATGTACTTGCCCTCGTACTCGGACTCGGCATCGATGATCAGGCAGTCGGCTCCGTCTCGCACCGCGTATGCGCCCATGTAGGCCTCGGTGACGGGGTGGGTGCCATACACGTACTGCCAGGCGCAGACTCGCAGCCCGGCCGCGTGCAGCTGTGCGACGAGCGGCCCGTTGAACTGCGACCACAGGTTCGTGCCGTCGCTGGACTTGATCATCAGCGTGCCGATCCCGTACTGGTGGGCGGTGGCGATGATCTGGGAGACATTGCCGCCGTCGACCGCCGGCATCTCCCAGATCCACATCGCGCGGCCGGCCAGCGGGTTGGGGCGCGCCGCGGCGGCGGCCGGCAGCGCGAGCACGGCGGAGGCGATGAGGATGATCAGGTGCAAGCGGCGCAGCCGGCGACGTCCGAATCGCCGGCAACCGCGCGCCCCGCGGACTTCCAGCATACGGCGAGCCACCGTAGCGGAAAACCCGCGGCTTTCCCGCAAGTTGCGGTCCAATCGCGCGGAGCGCGATCGGATTCGGAGATTGCCTGACGGCAGTCTCCGGTGACCCACCACACCCCTTGGCGTTGGGCCAAGGCGCTTCCCGTCGCCCCCCGGCGACGAGAAGCGCCCCGCACCTACTTAACGAACAGAATCTCCGAATACTTCGGCAGGGGCCAGAGATCGTCCGCGACGACCTTCTCCAGCCGGTCGGCCGCCTCCCGGACCGCCTCCATCGCCGGCACGGTCACGTCCCGCATGTACTCGGCGTGCTCGAGGATGTCGTGGGGCTGGTTCTCGGCCAGGTTGGCGGTCTCCAGGTCCCGGATCGCGTCGACGAACCCGCTGAGCAGGCTCTCGGTCTCGGACGCCAGCTCGCCGAGCTGGGCGCCGAGCAGCATCCCGATGTGGCGCGCCGCCGCCGGCAGCAGCATCGTCTTGGCGATCGACGCGGCGGTCTCGGCTTCGATGTTGAGCTTGGTGACGTACTGCTCGAGGAAGACCTCATAGCGCGACTCCAGCTCGCGGCGCGACAGCACACCGTAGTTGGAGAACGCCTCCTCGGTCTCGTCGGTGAGCAGGTACGGCAGCGCGTCCGGGGTGGCCCGGAGGTTGAGCAGCCCGCGGGAGGCCGCCTCGGCATGCCATTCCTCGGAGTAGTTGTCGCCGCCGAACACGATCTGCTTGTTCGCCGCGTAGCTGCGCTGCAGGATCGGTCGGAGGGCCGCCTCCAGGCCGGCGCCGCCGTCAAGCGCGTCCTCGAGCTCCTCGGCGAGGTAGTCGACCGCCTCGGCGACGATCGTGTTGAGGACCGTGTTGGGGAGCGACAGCGACATGCTCGAGCCCAGCGCCCGGAACTCGAACTTGTTGCCGGTGAACGCGAACGGGCTCGTGCGGTTGCGGTCGCCGCCGTGCATCGGCAGCGGCGGCAGCACCGGCGTGCCGAGGCCGAGGAAGGACTCCGGCGTCGACTCGCCGACCTCGCCCCGCTCGATCGCGCCGAACACCTTCTCCAGCTCGGAGCCGAGGAAGATGGAGATGATCGCCGGCGGCGCCTCGTTGGCACCGAGGCGGTGGTCCTGGCCGGGGGAGGCGATCGACGCCCGCAGGAGCCCCTGGTGCTTGTTGACGGCTTGGATCACGGCCGCGCAGAAGAACAGGAACTGCAGGTTCTCGTGGGGCGTGTCGCCGGGCTCCAGCAGGTTCTCGCCGTCGTCGGTGCCCATCGACCAGTTGTTGTGCTTGCCGGAGCCGTTGACGCCGGCGAACGGCTTCTCGTGCAGGAGGCAGACGAGCCCGTAGCGGCGGGCGACGTTCTGCATCACCTGCATCGTCAGCTGCTGGTGGTCGGCCCCGACGTTGGAGTTCTCGAAGATCGGAGCCAGCTCGTACTGGCTGGGGGCGACCTCGTTGTGGCGGGTCTTGACCGGGACGCCGAGCTTCTGCAGCTCGCGCTCGGTATCCAGCATGCAGGCGAGCACGCGCTCGGGGATCGAGCCGAAGTAATGGTCGTCGAGCTCGTGGCCCTTCGGCGGCTTGGCACCGAACAGCGTCCGGCCGGTGGTGACCAGGTCCGGTCGCTCGAAGTAGAACTGCTCGTCGATGAGGAAGTACTCCTGCTCCGGGCCGACGGTGGTGAACACGCGGGCCGCCGAGCTGTTGCCGAAGAGCTTGAGCGCGCGCATCGCCGACTTCGAGAGCGCGTCCATCGAGCGCAGCAGCGGGATCTTGTGGTCCAGCGCCTCGCCCGTCCACGACGCGAACGCCGTGGGGATGCAGAGCAGCGCCCCGTTGGGGTTCTCCAGGATGAAGGCGGGGCTGGTGGGGTCCCAGGCGGTGTAGCCGCGCGCCTCGAACGTCGCGCGGATGCCGCCGGTGGGGAACGAGGACGCATCCGGCTCGCCCTGGATCAGCTCCTTGCCGGAGAACTCGGCCAGCGCCGTGCCCTCGCCCGTGGGGGAGTAGAAGCTGTCGTGCTTCTCCGCGGTCAGGCCGGTCAGCGGCTGGAACACGTGCGTGTAATGGGTGGCGCCCCGCTCGAGCGCCCATTCCTTCATCGCCAGGGCGACGGCGTCCGCCAGCGTCGTGTCCAGCGCCGCGCCCCTGGCCAGTGTGTTCGAGAGCCGTTTGTAGACGTCCCTGGGCAGCCGCTGGCGTTGGATCGCCGGGCTGAAGACGTTCTCTCCGAAGATCTGGTTGTCGGAGGCGGTGAGATCAGGGGCACCGATCTCGTGCCCGTTGAGGTCCCACTTGGTAGCCAGGACGTTCTTCTGACGGATAGCCATGCTCTCTTGTCGTTCCTTCCTGTCGGCCTCGGCGGCGGAGGCGCGCGTAAGTGACCAGTCTCAACGAGACGTGAGCAATCAGGGTAGGAGACGTTTGCGCAGCGGTCACTATCCCAATGGCCAAACCGGTGGCTGGGCGGTCGGCCGGACGGCAAAATGGCCGGTGGGATCGCCCTGGCCACCGCGGTGGGGCGACCGGCCACGGTGGTAACCAAGGCGGGCGCCAGCCCGCCGCTCAATCCGGATAAGCTCGCAGCCATGCCCCAGAACGCCGAGACAGGGCCGGCGTCGGTTTTCGTACCCGCGCCGGATCGCTACGAGCAGTTGGACTACCGCCGCTGCGGCCGCAGCGGGCTGCAGCTGCCGCCGATCTCGCTCGGCCTGTGGCAGAATTTCGGCGACGACCGGCCGCTCGGGATCTCCCGGGCGATCCTGCGCCGGGCGTTCGATCTGGGGGTCACGCACTTCGACCTGGCCAACAACTATGGGCCACCCTACGGCAGCGCCGAGATCAACTTCGGCCGGATCCTGACCGAGGACTTCTCGCGCCTGCGCGACGAGCTGGTCATCTCCACCAAGGCCGGCTACGACATGTGGCCCGGTCCGTACGGCGACTGGGGCTCGCGCAAGTACCTGCTGGCCAGCCTGGATCAGAGCCTGCAGCGGATGGGGCTCGAGTACGTCGACATCTTCTATTCGCATCGCTTCGACCCGGAGACCCCGCTCGAGGAGACGATGGGCGCGCTCGACAGCGCGGTCCGGGCCGGCAAGGCGCGCTATGTCGGCATCTCGTCCTACTCGCCGCGGCACACCGAGGAGGCGGTGGAGATCCTGCGCCACCTGGGCACGCCGCTGCTCATCCACCAGCCGTCCTATTCGATGTTCAACCGCTGGATCGAGGGCGGCCTGCTCGACGTGCTCGAGCGGGAGGGGGTCGGCTGCATCGCCTTCTCCCCGCTGGCTCAGGGGCTTCTGACCAACAAGTACCTCGACGGCGTCCCGGAGGACTCCCGCGTGCGCCGCGGCGAGCACTTCTCCGAGGACCTGATCACGCCGGAGAACATCGAGCGCGCACGGGCGCTGAACGAGATCGCCCGCCGCCGCGGCCAGACCCTGGCCCAGATGGCGATCGCCTGGACGCTGCGCGATCCACGCGTCACCTCCGCGCTCGTCGGCGCCTCGAGCGTCAGCCAGCTCGAGGACAGCCTCGGTGCGCTTCAGCGCGTCGACTTCGACGACGCCGAGCTGGCCGAGATCGACGAGCACGCGGTCGATGCTCAGATCAACATCTGGGCCCAGTCATCGGACGCGTAGCCGGCGCGGAGGTTTGGGGGCTGAGTGATGCTATATGTCGCCAAGGCCCCAAGACCCCTCGGATAAGGGCGCGCGGTGCCGCCTACCGAGGCCGCGAGATCGCCTCCAGGCGATCTCGCAATGACATCGTCCTCAGGGCGATGTCACGATCTGGCCGTTGTTGTTGACGTACGTCTGCGGCGGCTTGGAGCCGACGGTCACGGTGAACGTCCCGTGCGGGAGGCCGCCGCCGGAGACCACCGCCTTGGCCTTGCCGTTGAGCCCCGCCGCCACCTCCCAGGCGATGACGTGGCGTCCGGCCTTGACCGCGGTCACCGCCCAGTCGAACCGGGCGGTGTGCCCCGCGGCGAGGCGGCCGAGCGCCCAGGTGTTGTCGTAGGCGGTGACGGCGGCGCCCTGACCGCCGTTCTGGCAGCTGTACAGGCACCGGCCGGGGGGCGTGTTGACGATCCAGACCGGCCGCGACGGGTTGGCCAGGTACGGCTGGCTGATGTCGGCGCCGAAGGCCGCGGCGCTCGTCCCCTCGCCCGCCGGCGCAGGGTAGGCGCAGGTGACGTTGCAGATCGTCACCGCCACATCGGGGATCGCCTTGGTCCCGGCGTTGCGCACGGCGATGACCAGGTGCGACTGCTGGGCGAGCTTCTGCGCGGCCGGGAACGACGCGGTGTCGACGGCGACGGGGAACTTGCCGTTCGGCTCGTTGGCGGCCTGGCTGGAGCCGCCACAGGCAGCGATCGCCAGGGCGGCCGCGCCGGCCGCGACGATCCCGCACATCCTCGACGTCCTCACTCTCCAGGCGCTCAACGCGCGCGGAACATACCACGCACCCCGTGGCGGGCACGCCGGTTTGGCGGCCCTCCCGGCGATGGTTCCCACTTGGTTTTTGCCACCGGCGTGACGTAGTCTGTGCGGGCCCGTCCGGCGCCCACCGGAATGTTGACCACTGCGAGGAACGAGACCCTTGATCAGAGCTGTCGCCGACCGAACCTTCCAGCCGACGCGGTCGGTTCTGGAAGAGGTCGGCAACATGATGATCCTGACCGGGCGAACGCTCGTCTCGTCCGTGCGGCCGCCGTATCCGTACGGCAGCGAGTTCACCGGCCAGTTCCTGTTCGCGATCCGGCTCTGCTGGTTTCCGCTGCTGATCTCGACGATCGCCTTCGGCTATGAGGCACCCGGTCTGCAGGCGGCCAACTTCCTCGTGCTGTTCGGGGCGCTGGACCGTCTCGGCGGGTTCTTCGTGCTCGCGTCGATCCGCGAGTTCGCGCCGTTCGTCGACGCGATCGTGCTCGCCGGCGTCGCCGGGACGGCGATCACCGCCGACCTCGGTGCGCGCAAGATCCGGGAGGAGCTCGACGCCCTGCAGGTGCTCGGCGTCGATCCGATCAAGAACCTGGTCGTGCCGCGCTTCCTGGCGCTGATGCTCGTGACCGGGCTGTTCGACATCTACGCGCTCATCTTCGGCGTGTTCGGCGGGATCCTGGCCACCGTCGTCAACCATGCTCCGCTCGGCCCGTTCTTCGCCACGTTCTTCAACAACGCCGAGACGACGGACCTGTGGGGGTCCGTGGTCAAGACGACCCTGTTTGGGGCGATCATCGCGATCGTCTGCTGTTACAAGGGGATGACCGCCTCCGGCGGAGCCGAGGGGGTGGGCCGCGCCGTCAACCAGGCGGTGGTCATCGCGTTCCTCGGCGTGTTCGCGTTCAACTACGCGTTCACCGAGACCCTGCTCGCCACCCACCCAGAGATCACGACGATCATCAAATGAGGAGCACGTCTGAATGAATGGTCTCGTCGCCACGCCAAAGGGCTGGGTTGAGGCCTTTGGCGAGATCGTCAAGTTCGGCGGTCAGATGGTCCGCGACGTGGCCACGCTGCGCGTGCTCAAGTTCTTCGGCGAGGCGCTGCGCCAGGCCGGGATCCTGATCCTCTCCTCGACGCTGGTGATCTGGGGCCTGGTGTTCATCATCGGCCTCGAGTGCGGTCTGGAGGGCGGCTATTTCAGCTACAGCGACGGGACGCCCGCGTACTCCGGCGTGTTCGCCGCCTGGTGTGACCTGCGCGAACTGGTGCCGCTCGTGTTCGGTTACATGATGGCGGCGAAGGTCGGAACCGGCATCGTCGCCGAGCTCGGCTCGATGCGCATCTCGGACGAGATCGACGCGCTCGAGGTGATGGGGATCAGCGGCATGCGCTTCCTGTGCGCGACGCGGCTGCTGGCGGCGCTGATGGTGCTGCCGTTCGTCTACCTGGCGTCGATCGGCGCCGGCTTCTTCGCCAGCTACCTCGCGGTCGTGCAGCAGCTCGGCTACGTCTCCTCCGGCGGGTTCTTCTTAATCTTCTGGGAATTCCAGAATCCTCCTGACCTCTTATACAGCCTGATCAAGGCAATGGCGATGGCGGTCGTCATCGTCATCGTCGGCTGCTACTACGGGTACAACGCGAGTGGCGGACCCGTGGGGGTGGGGACGGCGACCGCGAAGTCGATGGTGCTGAACCTCGTCTCGGTCCACCTCATAGGGATGCTCGGAACCCAGCTCTTCTGGGGCGCGAACCCCAGAGCACCGATCGGAGGCTAGATGAACAATCCGGACGACGGCGACGCCCGGAACCGACAGGCGAAGGACCAGTCCTCCGGTGGGGCGGGTGGGCCGGTCACCGCGGACAACGCCCGCGCCGGCAACGATCCGCGCCATATCTCCGACCAGAGCGAGGAGCACAACGCCGAGGCCCGCGGGGCCGAGGTCGAGCTGTCGCCTGAGGAGCGCCAGGATCAGGTCACGAGCGCGGCGCCCGAGGGCGGCGAGATCCGGGATGTTCCGGACGAGCCGGCACGGGAGAGCGAGCGCGACGGCGAACGGGCCCAGGCAGGGGAGGAGAACGGACGCGCCGGCGACGGGCGCGGGGCGGGCGGGTCCCGCGTTTCGGTCGTCGACGAATCCCCGCCGCGCCCGGAGCCGCCCGAGGGCGAGTCAGACGACGAGTACAAGTGGCACACCTACAAGGTCTATCCGTCCGGGCGCCCCGATGCGGTCGAGTTCATCGACACGTACAAGGCGTTCGGACGATCGAAGATCCTCCAGGGCCTGAACATGGGGCTGCCGGAGGGCATGGTCTCGATGATCCTCGGCCCGTCCGGAACCGGGAAGTCGGTCTGCATCAAGCACATGGTCGGGCTGCTGTACCCGGACAAGGGCGACATCCTCGTCCACGGGGAGTCGGTGCCCAACATGCCGGACGACGAGCTGTTCGACATGCGCAAGAAGTTCGGGCTGCTGTTCCAGGACGGAGCCCTCTTCGGATCGATGAACCTGTTCGACAACGTCGCCTTCCCGTTGCGTCAGCACACCGAGAAGGCCGAGGACGAGGTTGAGGACATCGTCATGCGCCGTCTCAACGAGGTCGGCCTCGGCCACTCGCGCACCAAGATGCCCAACGAGCTCTCCGGCGGGATGCGCAAGCGCGCGGGGTTTGCCCGTGCCCTTGTGCTGGAGCCGGACATCGTCCTGTTCGACGAGCCGGACTCCGGCCTCGACCCGGTGCGGACGGCGCTGCTCGGCGAGCTGATCCTCGAGATCCACCGCGACATGATGGACGAGGCCAAGGAGAAGCAGCGTGAGCATCTGCCGACGTTCTGCGTGATCACGCACGACATCATGAGCGCGCGGCGCGTCGCCGACTACATCAACGTCCTGTGGAAGGGGCGGATCGTCGAGGCCGGTCCCGCCGAGGACATGCTCAACTCCGAGAACCCGTTC
>DASZMK010000035.1:0-56498 GCA_035551855.1 Solirubrobacteraceae bacterium | reverse complement strand
CGGGGTGCGGGTCGCCGATCCCAAGGCGTGTCAGTGCGGCGAGGTGCTCAAGGGCGTGATCAAGCCCTGGGAGTGCAAGGTGTTCGGCACCGCCTGCACGCCGGAGCGGCCGATCGGCACCTGCATGGTCTCCTCCGAGGGCGCATGCGCGGCCTACTACAACTTCGGCCGCTTCGCGCGGGAGCGGGAGGTGGTGTGATGGCCGAGCCCACCGCGATCAGCGACCGCGAGCAGAAGATCCTCGGGATCATCGAAACCGCCCGGGGCAAGCGCGCCAGGTTCCGAGATGAGCAGATCACGATGGCCCACGGCGCCGGAGGCAAGGCCACCCAGACCCTGATCGAGGGGTTGTTCGTGCCGGCGCTCGGCGGCGACGAGCTGGCGCAGATGGCCGATGCCGGCTCGTTTGCGATCGGTGGTGCCGACCTGGCGCTCACCACCGACTCCTATGTGGTGCGGCCGCTGCGATTCCCCGGCGGCTCGATCGGCGAGCTGGCGGTCAACGGGACGGCCAACGACCTGGCCATGGCTGGAGCCCGCCCCGTCGCCATGAGCCTGTCGCTCATCCTGGAGGAGGGCCTCTCGGCGGCGGCGCTGAAGGCCGAGATCGACGCGGTTGCCGGCGCTGCCGCCCGGGCCGGCGTGACGATCGTCGCCGGCGACACGAAGGTCGTGGAACGGGGCCGGGCGGACGGCATGTACATCTGCACCACCGGCGTCGGCGCCCGCGACCCCCGGGCGGAGCTGTCGCCGGCCGCGGTCGCACCCGGCGACCGCATTCTCCTCTCCGGCAGCATCGGCGAGCACGGCACGGCGATCATGCTGGCCCGCGACGACTTCGACCTCGACGCGGAGGTGGAGTCCGACACCCAGCCGCTGTGGACGGCCGTGGACGCGCTGCTGGAGGCGGCCGGGCCGCATCTGCATTGCCTCCGCGATGCCACGCGAGGTGGCGTGGCGTCGGTCCTGAACGAGCTGGCGCGAGCCTCGTCGGTCGCGATGCTCGTGCGGGAGGGCGACGTGCCGGTCAGGCCGGCGGTGGCAGGCGCGGCGGAACTGCTGGGGATCGATCCCATGTACGTCGCCAACGAGGGCAGGCTGGTGGCATTCGTCGCGCCGCAGGGGGCGTCGCCGGCGCTGGCGGCCCTTCGCTCGGTGCCCGGGTGTGAGGGGGCGGTCGAGATCGGAGAGGTGCGCACCGAGCCGCCCGGAATGGTGCTGGTGCAGACCGCGTTCGGCGGCCGGCGTGTCATGGATCAGCTGGTGGGCGACCCGCTCCCGCGGATCTGCTGAGGGCCTTTCAGTGCACGAGCTCTCATTGGCAGAAGCCGTGGTGGAGATCGCCTCCCGGCACGCCGCCGGGCGCCCGGTGCGCAAGGTGGAGCTGCGGGTCGGATACCTGCGCCAGGTCGTGCCCGGCGCCCTGGAGTTCGCGTTTGAGCTGTTGAGCAACGGAACCGCAGTGGACGGGGCGGAGCTGGTGATCGAGAACGTGCCCGCGCGCGGCCGGTGTCGCGCCTGTGCGGTGGAGACGACGATGACGGCATTCCCGCTGCAGTGCTCATGCTGCGGCGGGCTCGATCTGGAGGTGATCAGCGGCGAGGAGCTGCTGGTCGATGCGCTTGAGCTTGAGGACACGGCAACCGTGACGAGTGAAGGGATGAGGCATGGCGGTTGAACAGAAGGGATCCGGCGTCGACGAGGTGCACATCCTGTGGATCTCGGAGGGAATGAGCTGTGACGGTGACTCGGTGTCGATCACCGCCGCCGGTCAGCCCGGAATCGAGGACGTCCTGCTGGGGGCGATCCCCGGCCTGCCGAAGGTCAACCTGCACAACAAGGTCCTCTCTCCCACGCTCGGCGGCGAGGAGTTCCTGGCGCCGTTCCGCCAGGCGGCGCGCGGGGAACTGGACAAGCCGTTCGTGCTCGTCATCGAGGGCTCCATCCCCAACGAGAAGATCAACGGCGAGGGCTACTGGACCTCATTCGGCAACGACGAGGCCACCGGGCAGCCGCTGACGCTCAACTGGTGGATCGACCAGCTCGCCCCCAAGGCATGGGGCGTGGTCGCAATCGGGACGTGCGCGACGTACGGAGGGATCCATGCGATGGCCGGCAACCCGACGGGGTGCATGGGTCTGGCCGACTACCTCGGCTGGGACTTCCGGTCCGCCGGTGGACTGCCGATCGTCAACGTTCCCGGCTGCCCCGTGCAGCCGGAGAACTTCATGGAGACGCTGACGTGGCTCCTGTACCAGGCGGCGGGGCTCGCGCCCACCATTCCGCTCGACCAGGCCCTGCGCCCGCAATGGATCTTCGGCAAGACGGTGCACGAGGGGTGCGACCGTGCCGGCTATTACGAGCAGGGGGACTTCGCCGAGGACTACAACTCGCCCAAGTGCCTCGTGAAGGTCGGATGCTGGGGCCCGGTCGTCAACTGCAACGTGCCCAAGCGCGGCTGGATGGCGGGGATCGGCGGCTGTCCCAACGTCGGCGGCATCTGCATCGGCTGCACGATGCCGGGCTTCCCGGACAAGTTCATGCCGTTCATGGACGCGCCCCCCGGCGGCGGCCTTTCCTCGGCGGTGACCGGCGTGTACGGACCCGTCATCCGCAAGCTGCGCGGCATCACCAACAAGACCATGAACAAAGAGACGAAGTGGCGCCACAACCGGCCTGAGCTGACCACCGGCTACACGCCCCGCTGGGGCAACTGAGCCCCCAGCCCACCCACCCTGACATTTCACGCAGCGAGAGGAGACGGACATGGCAGTGAGGGAGAGGATCAAGCCGGAGGCCGGCAAGCTCGTCGACATGGCCTGGGACCCGATCACGAGGATCGTCGGCAATCTCGGCATCTACACGAAGATCGACTTCGACAACCGCGAGGTCGTCTCGTGCAAGAGCACTTCCTCTCTGTTCCGGGGGTACAGCGTGTTCATGAAGGGCAAGGACCCGCGGGACGCGCACTTCATCACCAGCCGCATCTGCGGCATCTGCGGCGACAACCACGCGGTGTGCTCCTGTTATGCCCAGCAGATGGCCTACGGCGTCAAGCCTCCGCCGCTGGGCGAGTGGATCGTCAACCTCGGCGAGGCGGCGGAGTACATCTTTGACCACATCATCTTCCAGGACAACCTGGTGTTCGTCGACTTCTGCGAGCAGATGGTCAAGGAGACCAACCCCAGCGTGTGGGCGAAGGCCGAGAGCGCGGAGGCGCGCGGCGCCAACATCCACGGCTACCGCACGGTCGGCGACATCATGCGCTCCTACAACCCGTTCACCGGGGAGACGTACAAGGAAGCGCTGCACATGAGCCGCATCGGACGGGAGATGATCTGCCTGATGGAGGGCCGTCACGTGCACCCCTCCACCGTGTATCCGGGCGGAGTGGGCACCGTGGCCACGCCGACGCTGTTCACCGACTATCTGAGCCGGCTGCTCCGCTGCCTGGACTTCATCAAGAAGGCCGTGGCGATGAACGACGACGTGTTCGACTTCTTCTATGAGGCGATGCCCGGGTACGAGGAGGTCGGCCGGCGGCGAGTCCTGCTCGGCTGCTGGGGGGCGTTCAACAACCCTGACCACGTCGATTACACGTACCGCAACATGGACGACTGGGGCAACGAGATGTTCGTCACCCCGGGGGTTGTCGTGGACGGCGAGCTCGTCACCACCAAACTCGTCGACATCAACCTGGGGATCCGGATCATGCTCGGCTCCTCGTATTACGAGGATTGGGTCAACGAGGAGATGTTCGTTCCCCGCGATCCGCTGGGCAATCCCGTCGACCGGCGCCATCCGTGGAACCAGACGACGATCCCCAAGCCGCAGAAGCGCGACCTCGACGGTGGCAACTACAGCTGGGTGATGAGCCCGCGCTGGTACGACAAGCGGACCAGCGACAACCTGGCCCTGGACACCGGGGGCGGTGCGCTCGCGCGGCTGTGGGTCACGGCGCTGGCCAACAAGGTCCACACACCGTTCGTCAACGCCACCGGCAACTCGGTGCTGATCAACCTGCCGCAGACGCCGAACACGCCGGAGCAGACGCTGGAGTGGAAGATCCCACAGTGGTCCAACGCAATCGAGCGCGACCGCGCCCGGATCTACTTCGTCGCCTATGCCGCCGGAATGGCCCTGCACTTCATCGACCGGGCGCTCACCGAGGTGCGGGCCGGCCGGACCAAGACCTTCGAGGACTTCGACGTTCCCGAGGAGGCGATCGGCTGTGGCTTCCACGAGGCCGTGCGCGGGGTGCTCTCACACCATCTCGTCATCCGGGAGGGCAAGATCGCCAACTACCACCCGTATCCACCGACGCCGTGGAACGGCAGCCCCACCGACTCCTACGGGACGCCCGGTCCCTACGAGGATGCGGTCATGGGGCAGCCGATCTTCGAGGAGAACGGTCAGGACAGCTTCCGGGGCATCGACATCATGCGAGCGGTCCGGTCGTTCGATCCATGCCTGCCATGCGGCGTGCACATGTACCTGGGCAAGGGCAAGACGCTGCGCACCGTGCACCAGCCCATGTTCGGCGAGCACAGCTAGCGATGGCGGTCATGGGGGAGCGTGATCCCCGGGAACTGGTCGCCGACGTGGAGCGGCTGCTCGAGGAGCTCGAGACGCTCGCGGACGCAACCGGCCGCCAGACGGCCACCGACGTGGTGCAGGCGCTGCTCGAGCTCTACGGGGCGGGGCTGGCGCGGATCGTCGACGAGATCGCCGCCAGGGACGACGGCGATCTCGCGCAGGCGCTGGCCGACGACGAGCTCGTGGCGCATCTGCTGCTGTTGCACGGGCTTCATCCGGTTCCGGTGCAGGCCCGTGTGCTGAGCGCGCTGGGAGAGGTTCGCCCGTATCTCGAGTCCCACGGCGGCAACGTCGAGTTGCTCGAGGTCGAGCCGCCCGTCGTCCGTCTGCGCCTGCAGGGCAGCTGCAGCGGCTGTCCCTCCTCGGCGATGACGCTGAAGCTGGCGATCGAGAACGCGATCTTCAAGGCCGCACCGGAGATCGAGAACGTGGAGGCGGTCGATGAGGCGCCGGCGCCGTCGCCCCTTCTGCAGATCGAGATGACGCCGGGCGTCGGATCAACCCACCCCGCCGCCCCGGCGGAGCCCGAGGGCTCGTGGACGATGGCGGGCGGGCTGCCGGACCTGGAGCCGGGGCGATCGCTGGTCAGGGAGATTGCGGGACAGCCAATCCTGTTCTTGGCGGTCGGCGAGAACCTGTATGCGTACCGGCCGCGGTGTCCGGGCTGCGACGGCTCGCTCGCGGAGGCAGTCGTACGCGGGGCGGAGCTGACGTGCCCGGGCTGCGGAATTCGCTATGACCCGCTGCGGGCCGGGCGATGCCTGGATTCGCCGCAGCTTCATCTCGAGCCGGTGCCGCTGCTGGTCGGCGAGGACGGTCTGGTCAAGGTGGCGCTGCTGGTGGCGGCGTAGCCATGATCCCGCCACCGGGCACGCTCGCCTCGCCCCGGCTGCGCCGGTTGACCCAGCGCAACGCCGAAGCGGCCGTCGAACGCCAGGAGCACTGTGAGCTGTGCGGGAATCCCATCGCTGCCGAGCACAGGCACCTGCTGGCGTTGGAGACCCGCGAGCTGCTCTGTGCCTGCCGGGCGTGTTCGGTGCTCTTCGACCATCGCGGCGCCGGCGGCGGCCACTACCGGCTCGTACCCGAGCGCTTGCTGCGCCTCGATGACTTCGAGCTCCGCGATCTGGTTTGGGAGCAGCTCCGGATCCCCGTGGACATGGCCTTCTTCTTCACCAGCTCCGCCGCCGAGCGGGTGATGGCCTTCTATCCGAGTCCGATGGGCGCCACCGAATCTCGACTCGAGCTCGAGGCGTGGGAGGAGGTGAGGCTGGCCAACCCGGTGATGGCGACGATGGAACCGGACGTCGAGGCGCTGCTGGTCAACCGGGCCAAGGGCGCTCGGCGACACTGGCTGGTCCCGATCGAGGATTGCTACCGGCTCGTGGCGCTCATCCGCACCCGCTGGCGCGGGTTCACGGGGGGCAAGGATGTGTGGGTGGAGATTCAGCGGTTCTTCGAGGGGCTGGACGGTCGGGCCCGTCGCTACACGCAGACGACCGCGGAAGGCACCGCGGAAAGGAGATGACATGCCGAACATCAATCTCGGCAAGGCGGACGTGAGGTCCGACATACCGGCACACGTGCCCGGCATCCGGCAGGGGAACGCGAAGGGGGGCTACGACAAGATGGAGGGCCACAAGCCCGACGGCACCTCGACGGCCGGCCGCTCGACCGGGATCAACCGCAAGTTCGAGGAGCCGATCGACCCGAGCATGCCGAACCTCTCCCCCGCGTAGGGCCCCGGCGTGTCGGCAACCCGCAACCGAACGGCCGTCCCCCGGGACACGGTCCCGGAGCTCCGCTTCAGCGTCGTGGGCGCGCACAGCGCCGCCCACGCGGCCGTGCCCACCCTGGAGTTCGCGCTGCAGATCGAGGTCCCGGACGGGCGGCAGATCCGATCCGTCCTCCTCGACGTCCAGATCCAGATCGCCGCGCGCCGGCGCGGCTACTCCGCGGCTGCGCAGGAGCGGCTGCTCGAGCTCTTCGGCGCTCCCGACCGGTGGGGGACGACGCTGCGGACGCTGCCCTGGACACGCGTCACGGTCATCGTGCCCCCGTTCGAGCGCTCGACGACGATCGAGATCGCGGTGCCCTGCACCTACGACCTCGAGGTGATCGCCTCGCGGTATCTCGCCGCTCTGGACGGGGGCGACGTGCCGCTGGAGTTCATGTTCAGCGGCACGGTGTTCTTCGCCACACCGGAAGGGGCGCTGCAGACGGCCCGGATCGGCTGGGACCAGGACGTCGACTTCGGGCTGCCGGTCGACATCTGGAAGCAGACGATGGACCGCCACTTTCCGGGCACGGCGTGGGTGCGGCTGGGTGAGGCGAGCTTCGCCCGGCTGTGCGCGTTCAAGGCCCGGCACGCGTTCACGAGCTGGGATGCCACGGTCGACGCCCTGATTCCGAGGGAGCCAAGTTGACCGCCGATCCCGTCCGGGCCATCGCCGACGCCGTCCTGTACGAGGGGTACATCCTGTGGCCCTACCGACGCTCCGCGACCAAGAACCAGCGGCGCTTTCAGTTCGGCGGCGTCTACCCCCCCACCCACAGCGAGGCCCATCCCGACGACCGGTCGTGGATGCAGACCGAGGTGTTGCTGACCGGAGAGGCCCCGGCGACCGTGGCGATCACCGTCCGGTTCCTCCAGGTCGTGCAGCGGGCCGTCGCCCGCATCCGCGGCGAGGAGCTGGAGCAGGTCGACGAGCTGACCGTCGCCGGTGAGCGTCATCTGGCGTGGGCGGAGGCGGTCGAGCGCGAGCTGGCGCTCCCGGCGCTCAGCGTGGACCGGCTGCGGCAGGGGAGCGCGACGCCGATCGCCATCGCTGCCGGCGCCGAGCAGGAGGAGCTTTTGAACAGGGACGGCGAGCTGGCCGGGGTGCTGATCCGCAGCTGGCAGGAGCTGCGCGGCGAGCTGCAGGCGAGCGCCGTGCCGGCGCCCGGCGGCGCGTGGCGCATCCGCGTGCGGATCCTCAACCTGACGGACTTCGAGGCGGGCTCACGGGAGGACGCGGTGGAGCGCTCGTTCTGTTCCACCCACATGCTGCTGCGGACCGACGCGGCCTTCGCCTCCCAGGCCGATCCGCCCGCGGATCTCGCAGCCGCCGCGGCGAGCTGTCAGAACGTCGGCACCTGGCCGGTACCCGTGGGGGAGCCTGGCGACCACAGCACCATCCTCTCGTCGCCGATCATCCTCGAGGACCACCCGCGGATCGCCGCGGAGAGCCCGGGCGATCTGTTCGACGGCGGCGAGATCGACCAGCTGCTGGTCCTCAACATCCTCGCGCTCACCGACGACGAGAAGGCCGAGATGGCGGCCACGGATCCGCGGGCGCGAGAGATCCTCGAGCGGACCGAGGCGCTCACGCCGGAGCAGCTGATGGCGCTGCACGGCACCGTGCGGGAAATGGGAATGGTGCGCTGAGATGCACGGCTACTGGGAGGAGCTCGAGCGGCCGGGACCGGACAGCGTCCTCCTCGGAGCAACCGAGCTCCGAGCCGGGAGCCGGGTCGTGCTCCGGCCGCGGGCCGGTGGGGACATCTTCGACCTGGCATTGGCGGGACGAGCGGCCGTGATCGAGGCGATCGAGCAGGACACAGAGGGAACGATCACGCTGGCGGTCGTCGTCGAGGACGACCCGGGGCTGGACCTCGGCCTGGCCCGCCAACCGGGCCATCGCTTCTTCTTCTCCCCGTCGGAGGTCGAGCCGCTCGCGAGCGCGCCCGCGCCGTCGGCACGGACGGACCCACGCATCCTGGTGGCCGGCATCGGCAACGTGTTTCTGGGCGATGACGGCTTCGGAGTGGCCCTCGTCGATCGGCTCTCCCGGCGGGAGCTCCCGCCGAGCGTGGATGTCGTCGACTACGGCATCCGCGGGATGGATCTCGCCTTCGCGATGCAGGATGAGTACGCCGCGGTCGTGCTGCTCGACGCGGTTCCGCGGGGCGGGGCGCCCGGCACGCTGTATGTGATCGAGATCGATCCGGCGGAGGAGGGGGCGGAGGTGGCTCTCGACACTCACGCCATGGACCCCGCCAGGGTGCTCGGCCTGGTCCACGCGCTCGGCGGCACGCCGCCGCCCACGTTCGTCGTCGGCTGCGAGCCGCAGACGCGCATGAGTGCCGATGACGAGGACGTCGTCGCTGCGCTCTCTGAGCCGGTACTGGCAGCGCTCGATCCGGCGGTGGAGCTGGTCGAGTCGCTGCTCGCCGACGTCAGCTGTCGCCCAGATCAACAGGAGGTACGCAGACAATGACAGAGATCCGCATCCCGGTCGTCCTGGTGCCGCTGGCGCTGACCGCAGCCACGGCGGCCGCGATCGCCGTGCAGTGGCCTGAGCTCAGGCGCTACCTGAAGATCCGGTCGATGGACTGAGCCGAGCCCGCATGCACCGCACACGAGTCAGGGTCGTCGAGGACGCGCTCGACGCCAACAACACGATCGCCCGCGCCAACCGAGATGACTTCGATCGCCACGGCGTGACGGTGGTCAATCTGATGAGCGCGCCCGGCGCGGGGAAGACGACGCTCCTGGAGCGGGTCCTGGCCGAGCCGCTGGGCGACGTCCGGGTGGGCGTGCTCGAGGGCGACGTGCAGGGTTCCTATGACGCCGACCGGCTGGCCAGCCTGCACGTCCCGGTCGTTCAGCTCAACACCGACTCGGGGTTCGGCGGTGAGTGCCATCTCGACGCCAACATGGTCCGCTCGGCGCTGCCGTCGCTGCCGCTGCACGACATCGACATGCTCGTCATCGAGAACGTCGGCAACCTGGTGTGTCCTGCGGAGTTTCGCGTCGGCGAAGACGTCCGCGCCATGGTGTGCTCGATCACCGAGGGCGAGGACAAGCCGCTCAAGTACCCGCTGATGTTCCGCAGCTGCGAGCTCGTCGTCATCAACAAGCTCGACCTGCTCCCGCATCTCGACGTCGATCTCGACCGCCTGCTCTACAACCTGGAGGCGGTCCACCCGGGCGTGCGGACGATGACGGTGAGCGCGCGCACCGGCGCTGGGGTCGATGAGATGCGGCGCTGGCTGCTGGCACTGGCCTCCGGCCGCGACCGTGGAGCGGCGGCGGTCGTATGAGCGCGATCGGCGCTGCCCTGGACGAGCGCCTCCGCGACCAATGGCTGCAGGCGCGACGCCAGGTCGGCGCTGCCTTCTTCGCGCCGCGGGCGGAGGAGATCGCGCGCCTGTGCCACCGGATGGCCGAACGGTTCGCCCGCGGGGGGCGACTGCTCGCCATCGGCGTGTCTCCCGCCGCCCGGTCCGACGTCCGGCACGTCGCCGTCGAGTTCGTCCATCCGGTGATCGTGGGCAAGCGCGCGCTCCCGGCGCTGGGCCTGGTCGGCGCCTCGGCTGCGGTCGACGCGGAGCTGGAGCTCGCCGCCGAGACCGACGACATCGTGATGGCCTTTGGCGAGCCGCGGGACGGACCGGCGCTGGCCGCCGCGGTCGCGGCGGCTCGACGCCGAGGGTGCCTGACGATCGCGTTCTCGACGCTCGGGGCCGAATGCGAGCTCGAACCGCCGACCGGCGACCCGTTCATCCGCCAGGAGATCGCCGAGACCGCCTACCACGTGCTGTGGGAGCTCGTCCACGTCTTCTTCGAGCATCGCGGCCTGCTCGACGGCCGCACCCAGCACCGGGTCCATGACGCCGGGGCCTCGAGCTTCCTGTATCCGTTCCTGGACGAACGCGAGGACGACCTCGGCGCCGTCCTCGCCGACGTCCAGCGCTCGGTCGTGATGAAGGCCGACGATGTCCAGGATCTGCGCCGCGCGACGCTGTCCAATAGCGGCGACGGGCTGGCCCGCGGCGCCGAGGCGCTGCGGCGGGCATTCGACCACTCCGGGCGCCTGCTCGCGCTCGGCAACGGAGGCTCGGCGACCGATGCGATGGACGTCGTCGCCGACTTCGCGTCCCCACCGGCCGCCCGCGCCTGGACGGCACGGCCGGCGCTCGACCTGACGGCCGACACGGCGATCATCACCGCGTTGGCCAACGACATCGGGACCGACGCGATCTTCGCCCGCCAGGTGATCGCCTACGGGCGCCCCGGTGACGTGCTCCTGACCCTGTCCACGAGCGGCAACTCGCTCAGCGTGCTGGCCGCCCTGGCCGAAGCCCGCCGCCGTGAGCTGATCACGGTCGCGCTGGTCGGCTACGACGGTGGCCGGGTCGCCGCCGAGGGACTCGCCGATCACATCGTGATCAGCCCCTCGCAGCACATCCCGCGCATCCAGGAGGCGCACGCCACCGCCTATCACCTGATGCGCGAGCTGACCGAGCTCGAGCCCGGATGACGACGTGATGGGGGTGCGGGCGCCGAGCGGCGCGACCGCCGTGCGGATGCGGCTGCGCGTGCGGGGAACCGTCCAGGGGGTCGGCTTTCGGCCCCACGTGTACCGCGTCGCGCATGCGCTGGGACTCGCCGGATTCGTGCTCAACGACGCCTCCGGCGTCCTCATCGAGGTGGAGGGCCCGCCGGCGGCCGTGCGGGAGTTCGAGGGCCGGCTGACGCTCGAGGCTCCCGCCCTGGCGGTGCTCGATCGTGTCGACGCCGAGGCCGTCGAGCCGGCGGGGGACCGAGAGTTCGAGATTGCGCCGAGCGTCGGCGACGGCCGGACGGACGCCGCCGTCGCGCCGGATGCGGCGACGTGCCGCGCGTGCCTGGCGGAACTGTTCGATCCCGCGGATCGGCGACATCGCTACCCCTTCATCAACTGCACCGATTGCGGGCCGCGGTTCACGATCGTGCGCGGAGTGCCGTATGACCGGCCGTTGACGACCATGGCCGCCTTTCGCATGTGCCCGCAATGCCAGGCCGAGTACGAGGATCCCTCGGATCGCCGGTTTCACGCCCAGCCGAACGCGTGTCCGGCGTGCGGCCCCCAGCTGTCGCTGGTGGAGCCTGCGGGCGAGGTCGCGGGGCGGGGGAGCCGGGTCGTGGGGCGGCGCCACCAGGCGCTGACGGGAGCCGTCGACGCCCTCCGGGCGGGCGCGATCGTCGCCGTCAAGGGCCTCGGCGGCTTTCATCTCGCCTGCCTGGCCTCCGATGAGCGGGCGGTCGCGGACCTGCGCGCACGCAAGCATCGCGAGGACAAGCCGTTTGCGCTGATGGCCGCCGACCTTCCGGGGGCCCGGAGCCTGGTCGAGCTGACCGTCCTGGAGGAGACGTTCCTCCTCGGCGCCCAGCGGCCGATCGTCGTCGCCTGCCGGCGGCCGGGGGCGCCGGTCGCCCGGGCGGTGGCGCCCGGCTCGGCCGACATCGGCGTGATGCTCCCGTACTCGCCGATCCACCACCTCCTGGTGAGCGACGTCGGCGAGACGCTCGTGATGACGAGCGGCAATGTGTCCGACGAGCCGATCGCCTACCGCGATCAGGAGGCGCTCGACCGGCTCGGCCGTCTGGCCGACCTGTTCCTCCTTCATGACCGTCCGATCGAGACGCGGACCGACGACTCGGTGCTGCGGGCGGTGAGCCGGCGCGGGACGCCACTGCTGATCCGCCGCTCCCGGGGATACGTACCGGCCGCCATCGAGCTGCCGGTCCCCGCCCGCCGGCCCGTGCTGGCCTGCGGCGCCGAGCTCAAGAGCACCTTCTGCCTGGCCCGGGACGACCGGGCCTGGGTCTCGCACCACATCGGCGACCTGGAGAACTACGAGACGCTGCGCAGCTTCGGTGATGGCATCGAGCACTTCCGCCGGCTCTTCGACATCGATCCGGTGATCGTGGCCCATGACCTGCATCCGGAATACCTGTCGACGAAATACGCTCTCGAGCATCCGGAGCTCGAGCTGGTCGGCGTCCAGCATCACCACGCCCATCTCGCCGCCTGCCTGGCCGAGCACGGCACCCGTGGGCCCGCCGTCGGCGCCATCTACGACGGCACCGGCTATGGAAGCGATGGCACCGTGTGGGGCGGCGAGCTGCTGGTGGGGGGCCTGGAGGACTTCGACCGGGCAGGGCACCTGTGGCCGGTCCGCCTCCCCGGTGGGGCGCAGGCCGTGCGCGAGCCGTGGCGCATGGCCTGCGCGTGGCTGGTCGCGGCCGGCGGGGAGGCGGTCTCGCCGCCGCCGGCGATCGGCGCCGTGATTGACGAGCGGGCGTGGCAGAAGGTGGCACAGCTCATCCGCACGGGGTTGGCGTCGCCGGTCACCACCAGCATGGGGCGTCTCTTCGACGCCGTCGCCGCCATGTGCGGCCTGAGGCTGTGGGTCGCCTATGAGGGGCAGGCGGCGGCCGAGCTGGAGGCGGTGTGCGACCCGGCGGAGCGGGCCGCGTACGCGCTGCCGCTCGTGCGCGATGGTGGTGGACGGATAGTGCTCGACGCGCGGGAGACGGTACGGGCGGTGGCCCGCGACTGCGCCGCCGGGGTGGCGGTGGCCCGGATCGGCGCGCGGTTTCACAACGCCGTCGCCTCGGCGACGACCGCGGCGTGCATCATCCTCGCGGGTGAGCGTGAAATCGAGTCGGTCGCGCTCTCCGGCGGATCGTTCCAGAACCGCCTCCTGCTGGAGCGGGTCGCGGCGGACCTGCGCCACGCCGGGCTGCGGGTGTTGGTGCCGGAGCGTCTGCCGCCGAACGACGGGGGGATCTCCTACGGGCAGGCGGCGGTCGCCGCGGCGAGACTGGGATGACGGCGGTCCCAATCCTCCCCCGGTCACATTACACCGTATTTCAGCGTGCACCGTGCGCCAGATCCCGCACCCGCCAGACGATTTGGCACCACACGCACGCCCAACCCCAACTCTGCGCCAGATCACACGGCCGACTTGGGATTTGTCGCACCATGCACGCCGCGCAGGGCCAGAAAGGCGCACCGACGGGGACCGGCTGAGCAGGGGGTTGAGCGCGCGGCTCGGAGCGGCGCGGCGCTGAGCGCGGCGGCCACCGGCGGCCACCGGCGGCACCCCCGGGGATACCGACCTGAGGAACCGGGACCGGACGCGCCGGATGTGAAGCTAATCTGCCGGCGGTGTCCAGGATCGGCGTGCTGCGCGAGGGGCCGCTGCACGCCGCGGTCAAGGCGATGCTGGCCCAGCCGGGGGACCGCGTGGAGGTGCCGGTCGGTCGCTTCGTCATCGACCTGGTGCGGGCCGACGGCGAGCTCGTCGAGGTTCAGACGGGCGGATTTGCGGCTCTGGGTCCCAAGCTCGACGCGCTGCTCGACGAGCATCGCGTCCGGCTGGTGCACCCGGTGGCGGCGGAGCGGCGGATCGTCCGGATCGACGCCCACGGCGAGGTCACCTCGTCGCGCCGCTCCCCCAGGCGGGGGATCGCCCTCGACGTGTTCGACAAGCTGGTCTCCTTCCCCTCGCTGCTGACCCACCCCCATCTGACGATCGAGGTGCTGCTGCTGCGCGAGGACCACATCCGGGCGGCGGCGCCCGCTCCCAGCCGGCGCAGGCGACGGACGCCGGACCCGGGCGAGCGGCGCCTCGTCGACGTCCTCGGCCGGCTCGAGCTCAACGAACCGGGCGACGTCCTGGGCCTGCTGCCGGATCTGCCGCATGAGCCCTTCAGCACCCGCGAGCTGGCGTCGCTGCTCGCCTGCCGCGTGGTTCTCGCGCAGCGCATCGTCTATTGCCTGCGCATGATCGGGATCCTCGATGCGGCGGGCAGGCGCGGCCGGACGCCGCTGTACCGCCGGGTTCCGATCGCCCCACTCGTGTGCGAGCCGACTGCCTGAGCCCGGGCCCGGCCGGACCGGCCGGCGACTGGTACCGCGTCCGTCTCGTCGAGCAGCGGTCAGCCGGCCCTCGATGCGGTTGAGCCGACTGGGCGGTGCGGGGGCGACGTGACATGATTTCGCAGTGACCAGCCACCCCGCCGCGGCCGAGCACCTGCGCGACCTGGCACGGTTGCGCCGCGTCCGCGACCGGATGGACCGGGAGTACGCGCAGCCGCTGGACGTCGAGGCGCTGGCCCGGGACGCGCACATGTCCGCCGGGCACTTCAGCCGCCAGTTCCGCGTCGCCTACGGCGAGTCACCGTACGGCTACCTGATGACGCGGCGCATCGAGCGCGCGATGGCGCTGCTGCGTCGCGGCGATCTGAGCGTCACCGAGGTCTGTTTCGCGGTCGGCTGCGCGTCGCTGGGCACCTTCAGCAGTCGCTTCACCGAGCTGGTGGGGATGCCGCCCAGCGTCTACCGGCGCCACGCGGCGGACGCGACGGCGGGGATGCCGTCCTGCGTGGCGAAACAGGTGACCAGACCGATCAGGAATCGAGAAGCGCCGGTCATCGAGCGTGGCTAGCCTGACCGGCCATGGACATCACGACCGCGACGTCAGGCATGCCCGTGACCGGCTCCTTCACCCGGGAAATCAAGCGCCTGGTGGAGACACGATGAGCACGGCCACCAGCTGATCCGCGTGCACGGCGCGGTGTTCGGCACTGTCGCCGCCGAGTCCCAGCGGCTGATCAACGAGACCTACAGCGCCTTCGTGCAGGGGTTCATGCCGACGCTGGCGCGGCCCGAGGTCGACGTACTCGAAGGGCTGACCACCGCGCTCATCGTCGACCAGGCGCGGATGGCGGGCGGGGATCCTCGATCGACGGTCGGCACCGCCACCGACGCCAACGCGATGCTGCGCATCCTGTTCAGCCGAATCGGGCAGCCGCACATCGGCTCGCCCAACGCGTTCTCCTTCAACGTCCCGGCGGTCCGAGCGACCGGTGCGATCACGGTCGAACGCGGTGCCGGCAAGACCGTGAGCAAGACCTTCACCCGGCCGTGGTCAGGAAGGCAAACGTTGCCCGACACGGGACTAGGATCGAATGATCCGAGGTGAACTTCCGTCGGGAGGAACCACATCCAGACGATGACTGAGCCGATCGAGCTGAACTATGTCCTGCACGTGCTGCCGTCAGGGCGTATCCCCTTCCGGCGCTGGCGGTGGGAGCTGTGGCACGGGCCGCAGCTGCTGGCCGCCGGCTGGCGGCTGAGCGTCCTGCACGCCCAGCGCGCGTTGCGCGCACACGCCCTGCGCTATGCCCATCGTCTCCACGGCCTGCACCCGCTGCGCCCGGACGCGGCGCACCCGCCTGAGACGGCCTGGGGTGGACGCTCCGTGGCGGTCAGCTGGGGTGACATCCAGATCGTTCTGACGCCGCGCGCGCTGCTGAAGCCGCCGGCACGCTGGCTGCCGGCCACGGGCTGAGCGCCACCGCCGGCCGGACCCCAGCGGACCTCAGACGCCCGCGCGCCGGCCACGATCCCGGTCCCCGCCACCGCCGCCGAACACCCGTCCCAGGCACGCGCGGCAGGCAGCCAGAATCCGCGCGCCCGGCCCGGGCCCTTTCCCGTGGCCGGCTCCGAACGCCAGGCCCGGCCCCGGAACGGAGGCATCGGCGTCGGTGAGCCCCGTTGCCGGCACGCCGGCCGGGAGCGTCGCGACGGTGGCCGGCCGGCTCGTATCCGGTTGCGGCCCACGCGCGGCCTGCTCCCCGGAGGCGATCGCCACCCCGGCGCCCGCGGACGCCGGCGCGGCCGGGCCGCCGAACAGCGACTCAGCGGCCGTGTCGGCCCAGATCAGCGCGGTCAGGTACAGCTCGCCGGCGCCGGTGACGAACGTCGCCGAGTCGTAGTCGCCGGCCTCGAGAGCGGCGACACAATCAAGCAGTTGGCCCATCGGCCCGCGGCGGAGCACGAGCGCGTCGCGCATGTCGTCGGCCAGCGGGAGCGACTCGACGACGTCACGCATGGGCGCATCCATCATGCCGTCGATGACGGAGAACAGGCCGAGGGTGAACAGCTCGGCGCTGCTGGCGATCTTCAGCTGCTCGCCGGCCAGCTCGCAGAATCGGGCCCGGATCAGTGCGGTGACGGTGAGCTCGGTGGGTTTGTCGTCGACACTGGCGAGGACGCTCAGCGTCGCCCAGCGTCTGACGTTGTCCAGGCCGAGCAGGGCGAGAGCCTGGCCGATCGACCGGACGTCGCCGCGGAGTCCGAAGTAGGCGGAGTTGACGTACCGGAGCATCCGGAAGCTGAGGGCGACGTCGCGCGCGATCAGCTGCTCGACGTCTGAGAGGTCGACCGCCGGGTCGTGCAGCGCGGCGACGACCTGGAGGAGCGCCAGCCGGTTGGCCGAGATCCCGCGCGTGCCCACCATTGCCGGCCGGCAGAAGAAGTAGCCCTGGAAGAGATCGCAGCCGGCCCCGGCGCTGAACTCATGATCCGGCCGGGTCGCGAGCTTGTCGGCGAGCAGCAGGCCGGGGTACGGGTCAAGGCGGCGCACCTGATCGGCCAGCTGCTCCCGGCCCAGGGCGGACATGTTGAGCTTGACGACGTCGAAGAGCTCCAGCACCGCATCGGAGCCGGGGCGGCTGCGGAAATCGTCCAGCGCCAGCCGGTATCCCTGGTCCTTGAGGCCGCGCAGCGCCGCCACCATGTCGGCGTCGAACGGCTCTTCCTCGGAGATCTCGAGGCCGCCGAGCCGCGGCGGGATGGCCTGCACCAGTCCGTCCAGCACGAACTCGCGGGAGACGTTGACCCACGCCGTCTTGGTGCCGACGATCCGCTCCAGCTCCAGCTCGGTGAAGGAGTTCAGCACGACGGTGGCCGTCGCCCGCTCCGGGTTGTCGATCAGAGCGTCGGCGGTGTAGCCGTGGCCGCGAAAGAGCAACTCGTAGCCGACAACCTGGAGGTTGTGGTTGAAGATCGGCTGTCGAGCAATGAACGCGGCTGGCATCTCGAGCCCTGCAAACGGCCCTGTGAGCTGTTAGTCGGCAGGGACGGGCGTGCGTTGAAGCCCCAGCCGCGACATTGGACGGTTCGCTGCGACCCGCGTCCTGAGCTGACGCCCGGAGCTCCGCTCACCTCGCCAGCTCGGCATCCACGATCGTCCGGATGCAGGCGTTGACGTCGTCCGGCCGGTGCCCGAACGCCGATCCGTGCCCGAGGCCGGCCAGCAGATGGAAATGACCGTCTGCCGCGAGGTCGGCCACCTCCTGCACCCGCCCCGGCGGTGTCTGCACGTCCTCGGAGAACGCCACGGCGTGGATGGGGACGGAGATTCTCGGCAGCAGATCGCCGGAGTCGTACTCCAGGCACGCCTCCCACTGGGCGGCGAGCATCGCGCCGTCGCGTCCTGCGAAGTCGGCGGCGACGAAGGGCTTGATCCGCGCCCAGGTCTCGTCGTCTCCGAGAGCATCGGCCGGGTAGTACTGCATCGCATAATGCGCGGTGGCGAACGCCGGCGGCAGCGTCCCTCCGTCTCGCCGGAAGGCGATCTCGGCTTCCTCCCACTCCCGGATGAAGCCGGTCTTGCGCACACAGGTCCCCATCACGATCGCGCTGCGGACGAGATCAGGACGATCATGGGACAGCTGGACGGCGATCAGCGACCCCATCGACAGTCCCACCAGGAACACCGGTGGCGCGCAGACCGCCGCGATCAGCCGGGCAAGATCGTCGGCGTGGTCCGTGATCGGCCACGGCGGTGAGCTGGAAGAGCGCGTCGCGCCGACGCCGCGGGCATCGTACGTGGTGCTCCGATACGCATCGTCGAACGCCGGCGTCTGATACCTGCGCCAGTTTGCCCCGGGATTGTCGCCGGCGGCCAGCCAGACGACGTCCGGCCCCGCGCCGCTCTGCTCATAGGCCACCGTGGCGGTGGCCAGGTCCAGCTCAGCCATCCGGCCCGGCTGGAGGGCTGACGCTCACCTGTGATGCCGGGACATGTGCCGCCACGGGTCGGACGGTACACGGCCGTCGCCGACTGAGGGCCCCGGGTCTGCGCACGAATGGTGTGTGAAATGCGGCGAGTCCGGCTAGCACGCGGCTATGGATCAGCATCGGGCGCCGCTTCTTGAAGCCCTCGCGGCGTATCACGAGGCAGACCGCTACGGCTTCACTCCCCCCGGCCATCGTCAGGGACGGGGCGTCGATCCGCGGGTCGCGGAGGTCATGGGGTCAGAGCCCTTCCGTGACGACATGCTGGCGACCGCCGGGCTGGACGACCGTTCCTCCTCCGGTGGCTATCTGAAGCAGGCCGAGCAGCTGATGGCGGACGCCGTGGGGGCCGAGCACGCGTTCTTCTCCACCTGCGGAAGCTCACTCTCGGTCAAGGCCGCGATGCTGGCGGTGGCCGGGTATGAGGGCGAGCTGCTGCTGGGGCGCGACACGCACAAGTCGGTCGTCGCCGGGCTCATCTTCTCCGGGCTTCAGCCGTGCTGGATCCGTCCGCGCTGGGATGCCGAGCTGCACCTTGCCCACCCGCCCTCCCCGGAGCAGGTGGCCGAGGCGTGGGATCGTCATCCGCACGCGGCGGCGGCGCTCATCGTGAGCCCCACCCCGTACGGCACGTGCGCCGACATCGCTGCCATCGCGCGCATCTGTCATGACCGCGGCCGTCCGCTCATCATCGACGAGGCGTGGGGCGCGCACCTGCCGTTTCACCCTGAGCTGCCGACCTGGGCGATGGATGCCGGAGCGGACGTGTGCGTGGTGAGCGTCCACAAGATGGGCGCCGGCTTTGAGCAGGGCTCGGTATTCCACGTCCAGGGCGACCTGGTCGATCCCTCGCACATCGCGGCGTGCGCAGACCTGCTGATGACGACCAGCCCGAATGTGCTGGTCTACACGGCCCTGGACGGTTGGCGGCGCCAGATGGTCGAGCAGGGCGATGTCCTGCTCGGTAGTGCGTTGCGAGTCGCCAGGGGCCTGCGCCGGGACCTGGATGAGATGCCGGGGCTCCACGTGCTCCAGGACGAGCTGGTGCGTCGCGAGGCGTCGCATGACCTCGACGAGCTCCAGGTTCTCATCGACGTCGCCGACCTCGGTATCAGCGGCTACCAGACCGCCGACTGGCTGCGTCAGCACGAGCGGGTCGATGTCGGCCTCAGTGATCACGGCCGGATCCTGGCCACGCTGTCCATGGCAGACGACGAGACAACCGCGGACCGGCTGCGAGTGGCACTTCAGCGACTCGTCGCCGCGGCGCCGGACCTCCCCGCGCCGCATCCGGTCAAGCTCCCCGCACCGCGTGACCTGGAGCTCGAGAGCGTCGCGCGTCCGCGCGACGCCTTCTTCGGGCCCGCGGAGAGCGTGCCGACCCGCGAGGCCGTCGGCCGGGTGGCCGCCGAGCAGGTCACTCCCTACCCGCCGGGAGTCCCGGCCATCGTCCCGGGCGAGCGGATCAACCGCGAGGTGATCGACTACCTCCTCAGCGGCGTGGCGGCGGGCATGGTCCTTCCGGACCCCTCGGACCCAAGCCTCGAGACGATCCGCGTGAGCGCCTGACGCGTCCCGTCGCCGCTCGCGCCTCACACCGCGCTGCGCCCTCCATCGGCGGCGATCGTGGCGCCGGTGATATAGCTCGAGCGCGGCGAGGCGAGGAACGCGATCACGTCGGCGATCTCCTCAGGTTCAGCGGCCCGGTCGAGGATGGTGGTGGCGCCGACGGCCGCGGTGTGCTCTCGCGGTTGGATCCCGGTGTAGACGGGTCCGGACGCGACGGTATTGACGCGGACGCCGGTGGGGCTGAACTCCGTCGCCCAGGATCTGGTCATCGCGGACAGCGTTCCCTTGGTCCCGCCGTATGCGGCCCCGCCGGGCATGCCTATCACCCCGGCCATGCTCCCAACGTTGATGATGCTCCCGCCGCCGTTGGCCGCCATCCTGGGGGCGATCGCGGCCACGAGGAAGTAGGGCGCCCGGACGTTGGCCGCGAACATCCGGTCGAACGTGTCCAGATCGAGGTCGGCCGTGGGTCCGAACCACGAGATGCCGGCGTTGTTGACCAGCACGTCGATTGCTCCGACCTCGTCCCCGAGACGGCGTAGATCGACCGGATCGTTGAGATCGGCAGCGATGAACCTCGCCCTGCCGCCGATGGCCTCGATCTCACTCACGACCTCGGCGCCACGGTGGGCATCGCGTCCGTGCACGATGACCTCGGCGCCGTCACGTGCCAGCTGCAAGGCCGCCGCCCGGCCGATGCCGGAGGTCGCGCCGGTGACCAGCGCTCGGCGACCCTCCAGGTCTTTCCTCGTTTCTACAGACATCGATGCTCCTAGGTTCGAGATGTTCCTGATCGAGCACAGGGTTGCAGCCGGGTCGCCGGCGGACGCGCACGACCGGCTGTTCGCACACCGTCAACAGCCATCTGCGCCACGCCTTCACCAGGCTGGGCGTGAACTCGAGCGGGGAGCTGTCCCGGATGGTGGCCGAGCGGGACCCCGGGCCGGAGCGCTTCAGACATAGATACTGCTCCTGGACCCGCCGGGTCCGGCCAGAGGAAGCTAGAGGACACCCAGGACGATCAGGAGCGCAACCGCCACCAGCACGACGATCGCGATCGCCCCCGGAAGCAGCCGGCCATACGGGCGGGATGCGGGCCGCTCCTGGGCGGCCCGCCGCATCACCATGGCGGCGCCACGAGCGGAGAGCAGATCCGTCAGCTCTGCCTGCAGCCGCTCGGTGGTGCGCGCAAGCGCGTCGTGATCGGCCACGGCCGCATCTCGTGCCGCGACCGCTGCGTCGCGCTCCGCAAGCGCGTGAGAGCGCAGGGCGAGCGCGGCGTCGCGCTCCGATACCGCCTGGTCACGCGCCGCCATCGCAGCGTCGCGGTCGGCCTTGGCCTGGCGCTGCGCTGTCACTGCCGCACCACGCTCCGCAAGCGCGCCATCGCGAGCCACCTCCGCGGCCTGACTCACCCGCAGCGCCTCGTCACGGGCGTGTTGAGCGACATCGCGCTCGGCGGTGACCTTATCTCGTTCCCGTCGTGCGCGATCGCGCTCGGTGGCGATCTGATCGTTCTCGCTCGCCAACGTCTGCCGCACGGCCGCCAGCTGACCGCCCGCCGCGCGGGCCTCGTCGCGCTCACGCGTCAGCTGACTCAGGCTCTCCATCAGCTCGTCCGTGTGAGCCATCGCCTGCGCCTTCTCAGCTGCCGTGCGCTCGAGCTGGATCTGCAGGCTGCGCTGTTCATCCCGGGCGGCAACGAGCTCCCGCCTCATGGCGGCCAGCTCGTTGCCACGCGTCCCGCCGCCCGCCGGCGACGAGCCGGCACCGTCTGCCGACAGCTTCTTCCTTCTCCCCGGCGTCCGGCCCCGCGGAGCCGGGAGCGCGATCGTGACGTCCGGGGCAACCGTCAGCTCCGCCTCGACGAGGAAGTCGGTGGGGTATGGAAACTCGGCGCGCCATGGCTCGCCGTCTTCCGCGGCCCAGGGCTTGTGCGCGAGGTCGGCGAGCAGACGGGTGGGCTGCCCGTCCACGATCACGGTCAGGGCCGGGCGCAGAAACCTGCGGCCGCGGACGCCGAACCATCGGCCCTGCACCTCGCAGCAATCGCCGCGGACCAACTCGAAGCGGTCCAGCTCAAAGGCAACGCGGCCGGCCTGGGAAACGGGCGCCTTCGGCATCGAGGACGAAACCTTAGTGGCCGGGCCGCCAATCCGTGCCCGGCGCAAGCGAGATTGCGTGGCCGAACCTGCCCGGAGGCGGCGCGGACCGCGCCTCAGGCGTACGCTGGACGGCCCACCCATGACCGAGCGAGGTCACCGAGATGCCTGAGCAAGACCAGCTGCTGGACCTGATCGCGACCAACTCGCGGGGGATCCTGGCCGGGGTGACACGCGCCGGCTACCCCCATCTCACGAACGTGCTCTACGTGTGGGACGGGGACGAGCGCACGGCGAGGGTCTCGACCACCGCCGACCGGGTGAAGGGCCGGATCTTCCGGCGTGATCCGCGTGCCGCACTGCACGTGCCGGGAGCTCATTTCTGGTCCTATGCGGTCGCCGAGTGTGACGCAGAGGTCTCGGACGTTGCCACCACACCGGGAGACGCGTCCTGCCGGGCCCTGCTCGAGGTTCATTCTGCGTTCCAGGGCGAGATGGCCGACGAGGCAGCGTTCTTCGCCCAGATGATCAACGCCCGGAGGCTCGTGGTCTCGCTGCGGGTGAGGCGGCTGTACGGCGTCTTGCTCGACGTCCCGCCCGGCTCCTGACGCGGCGGCCATCGGCCTTGCCCACGGCGAGCCCATCGCCAGTTCGTCTACTGCCTCAGAGCTCCTCGGCGGCTGACGGCGATGACGGTTCCGGCGCCGGCGAAGCCGGCGACGAGCACCAGCGACGCTCTCGTCCCGGTCTGCGCGAGGCGGCCACAGGCGGCCGCGCCGACGGCGGTTCCGGCGGCGTTGGCCGTGGTCAGCCAGGTGAACGCCTCGGCGGCGCGGGCGGGCGGAGCCAGGTGATCGAGCAGTTCAAAGACGGCGACGTTGAGCAGACCAAATCCGGCGCCGACAACGACCAGCACCACCGCCCACGCCGCCACCGACGACGCGAGGAGGGTGAATGGGAGACACATCACCACGATGCTCCAGCCGCCGAGGTAACGCCAGGCCGGAGGACGCGTGGAGCGGCCGGTTCCGGACCAGAGCGAAACGGCGATGCTGCCGAACGCCGAGGCGGTCAGTGGGACGGCGGCCAGCTCGGCCACGCCCCGCGACGCGGCGGCGGCGGTGACCGTCACCTCCAGTCCTGCCGTCCAGGCTCCAAGGGCAAGGTCGCCGATGACGATGGCGCGCAGCCCGGCCCGGAACCGCGGTGCCCGCCGGAGATGGCTGGGAGGCGGCGCCGGTGGCGCCCCGCCGTCGGTGCCCACAGCGACCATGCCGGCGGCGCTGACCGCTCCGGCGACCAACAGGGCCAGCGCGAACTCTGCGGACACCAGCAGCGCCACTCCCGCGACCATCAGCGGGCTCGTGATCTGAGCGGCATCGGCCAGCGCCGCATTCAGGGCGTGGCCGGTGCGAGTCAATGCCTCTCCCGCCACCACCGTCCATATGGGGCGGGCGGTGGCGATGATCGGAGGAACGCTGGCGCCGGCCAGGGCGGCGCCGCCCATGAGCAGCGAACGAGCCGGTGCTGGTGTGAACCGCCAGCATGAGCGCCAGCCCCTACCCGCTGAAGCACAGCCAGCCAAGCCCGCACGCGAGCGCCAGCGACCGTGCTCCCTCGCGCGCGAGCAGGGCGCGATAGGAACCCAGCACTGCTAACTCCTGACCCGGCCCGCGGGCCGGCTCGTGGGTGACAGAACAGCCGGCAGCTCAACCGAGAGCTGCGGTCACCTGGTTACGGCGGAGTCAGCGGCGGGCCGATCATCACAACAGCGTCAGCCTACCAGCGCTCGCTTCGACGCAACGCCGACCTCGCCGGAGGCCTGAGCTGGGAAGGCGTCCGGCGAGGCTGGTCCTCAGGCGGGGTGCGCCGCCCGCGTTGCCTCGGCCAACTCGCCCGGATGCTGATCACGCTCCGCGGCCGCCCGTCCGCGACCAGCCGTCCAGGACCGCTGCATCCGCCGGACGAAGGCCTTGGGCTTCTCCGCGTAGACGCGGTCGCCGAGGTAGAACGCCTCGGTCTGCAGCTGACGGCGGCGATGGTCGATCAGCCTCACGACCGCATCGAGATCAGCCGCCGCATGGACCGCCCCCCGGGTGAGCGTGTCCCGCAGGCCACCCAGATCGTGATCATCGCCGAGCAGATCGGCGAGATGGTGGGCGTCCTTGGCCTGCCCGGCGACCGCGGGACCACAGATCTCGCCCAGCAGGCGCTCCTGATACCAGAGATCCTTGGTCCGCTTACGCCAGGCGTGCAGGGCGGCCGTCGACCGGCGCGAGCGCGCCCGGGCGAAGGCGGAGCGTCCATCCCGGTACGAGCGGGAAAGGCCCTTCTCGACGGCCTGCCATCCACCCTGACGCAGCTTCCAATCCTCCACGCGCACTCGCACCGCGCCCAGCTCCTGCACCGCCCGGGCCCGGAGGGCCGATTCGACGAGCTGGCCCCGTTGCGCGTCGCGCGCCTGTTCCAGCTGGGCGCGAATCTCCTGGAAGGTGCCCTCCGGCAGCTGGCCGACATAGCGCTCGGACAACCGGCTGAGCGTGTCGATCATCACCTCGGCATCCCGCGCCGCCGACAGCTCACGCGCGGCGGCGCGCAGCGCGGCATTTTCGCGGCGGCGCTGTTTGGGCGCCATCGCCCCGCGGACCAATCGCAGCAGCGATCGTTCCTTCTTGACCGCTTTGCGGGCCGCGTGAACGGCACCGACGGGATCCTCGGTGACGCGCTCGCTCAGCTCGGTCACCGCGCGGTCCAGTTGCTCACGCGCGCAACGCGCAACCCCGTTGCGGACGTCCTCGTCAAGCTCAAGTCTGTAGGCCATGTGGCTCCTCTCGTCGTTTCATACGCCGGCGCCCGTCGGCGTTACGGGAACGGTGGTGGGCTCCGGCGGCGCGCGGGCCCGTCCCAGTTTCGTTCCCGAGCGCCCACCACGTCAAACCCCGTGGTCCGCGCGGAGGAGATCAGACGGCGTGATGGCTGGTGGCAATCGTCGCGACAGCGCCGCCCGGATGGTCGGAGGTGGCCCGGTCTCCGGTGCGATGAGGTCCCCGGGCGAGGCTCGGCATGCGACCAGGTTCGGCCGAAATCGAGGGTCACACGTCCTTGTCGTCAGCAGCCGGCGGACGGACACTGTCTCCATGACCACATCGACACCAACACCCAAATCGGTCCCCTCCGTGATTGCCGGCATCACGATTCCGGACAGTGCACTCGCCAACGACGCCACCGAGTTCGTTCGCGAGATCGAATCGGACCTGCTCTACCACCACTCCCTGCGCGTGTTCGTCTTCGGCTCGCTGCAGGGCGAGCGCCAGAGCCTGGCCTACGATCCTGAGTTGCTGTACATCGGCGCGATGTTCCACGACGTCGGGCTCGTTGACGGCCACCGCAGCCCAGCCGACCGCTTTGAGGTGGACGGCGCCAACGCCGCCCGCGACTTCCTGGCCCAGCATGGCGTCCCCGCCGACGCTGTCCGGGTCGTCTGGGACGCGATCGCGCTGCACACCACCCCCGGCATCCCCCAGCACAAGGAGCCCGAGGTGGCGCTGGTGACCGCCGGCGTGGAGCTCGACGTGCTGGGGATCGGCTACCACGACCTCACCGATGCCGAGCGCGAGCAGGTCCTCAGCGTGCTGCCCCGTGTGAACTTCAAGCACGACATCATCGAGGCCTTCGGCGCCGGGATCGCGCACAAGCCCCAGACCGCGTTCGGCAACGTCAAGACCGACGTGCTCGAGCGCACCCTCGCCGGCTACAAACGCCCCAATTTCTGCGAGATCATCCTCGCGTCCCCCTTTGCCCAGTAGAGCGGGGACGCGCGTGATGGCCGAGTCCAAACCAAGCGTCGCCGGGCGCCCAGGTCCGAGGACCGAGGGGGAGAACTGATGCGGCACGCACTCGACGTACGGCTGCGACTGCACGTGGATGACGAGGAGATCAGACCCGGCGATACGGTCCACACCACTGCAGAAGGGCTGCTGCGAGAGATCATGACGGTCGACGACGAGGTGCTCCATATCCGGGTCCTCGGCTGGACGTGGAGGACGAGGCCGATCAGCGGCCGGTAGTCACCGGCATCGTCGAACCTGACGATGCAGCGTTGGGGGACTGGCGGGCAGCCCACCGTCTCCCATCACGTCCAACGTGCCGCCCCTGGCGTGCTCAGGAAACTCCCAGCAGATCCGCCTCAATCGCAAATCGAGCCGTGACGATGAACCGGGCAACCGCTCCTTCAACCCCGGGAGACCCCATGTCCATCGGTTCCATCGGTAGCGCCGGCAACTGGCCGACCCAACAGTCCGCCAGCCCCCAAGGCAACTGGCACAACGTCGTCAACGCCGCCTCCGGCACCCTCGGTCTGAGCACCCCCTCGCTCCAGCAGCAGCTCCAATCCGGCTCCAGCCTGAGCTCGATCGCCCAAACGCAGGGCGTGTCCCAGCAGACGCTGATCAGCTCGATCTCGTCCGCGTTGACTCAGAACGGCTCCACCGCGACCGGGACCCAGCTGCAGCAGATCGCGACGAACATCGCCAACCGCACGCCGGGCGGCCACCACCACCATCCGGGCGGCCCGGCCTCCCTCCTGGACAGCTCCTCGACGTCAGGCTCGTCGTCGACGGACGGCACCTCGTCGTCCGATCCCAGCAGCCTGTTCTCCAACCTGCTCGACGCTTCCGGGTCCTCCTCTTCCGGCTCGGATGCGGCCAACCCCGCCGCTCAGAGCAATCCATGGCAGGGAATCGACCTCAGCGCTTGACGCCGGACACGGACTACGGCGCGGTGTAGGCGGGCACGCGGCCGCTCTCTCCTGTCATCGAGACCCGCCCGCCCTGGCCGGCGAAGCTCAGCCATAGCGACTCGTGGCCGGCGTGGACGAACCCGGTTCCCTGACCGCCGCCGCTCCCCGAGACCCTTCCGAGCGGAGCTAGGGTTCCGGCGGCGCCGATCACGAAAGTCTGACCCCGGTCAGGCTTTGCCGGCTGCTCCTTGATGGTGCCGCTGAGGGTGCCGCTCAGGCGAAGGCATCGCTTGGCGGCGCGACATATCCCGCCGATCACGGTGATCTTCAGCCGACGCGTTGCCGCCCCGTGCCGGGGATATAGGGAGAGAGTTGCTGCGCCCCGGTACCCCCCCAGGCGCCCGCCGGTGGCGGCCGCCGTTGCCGTGAAGCGATCCTTGGCGGGTGCCCGTGGATTGGCCGCGGAGGCGGAGAGGACTCCGGCCGAAGCGGTGATGGCCGCCACCACGGCCGCACTGGCGAGAAAGCGTCGCATCTGTCGATCGGTCATGTTCGTCACCGCTCTGTCGGAGGAACTGTCGCACGGTCCGCAGCCACTCGCCCGGATTATCGGGATGGAGATCGTGTCCGCTGCTGGGGACACTGGCCCATCTGCGCGTTCGCGATCGCATGACTCAAGCTACCGCTGACAGACAGCCGAGAAAGTTGATCGCCCCCCGGCTCGTTTATGCGATGCGCACGGAAGACCCCGGATCCTCGGGGCAGCGCAGAGAGCGGATATGGAGAAGATTTCAGAGCAAAGATTGCTCGAGGTCCTCGCCGACTTTGATGGATTTGGCGGCGCGAGCCTCGGCCTGGTCGCGTGGGAGCTGTTCGTTACCGAGGAAGACGTGAGGGAAGCCTGGGCAGTGGCAGTCGCGGCCGGCTGGCTGGCGCCCGCAGGACGGGACGACGTCTTTGGCGAGCAACTGTGGCGGCTGACATCCGAGGGGTGGATCGCCCGAGCCGCCAACAGACACTCATCGCACACCTGACGCGCGCGCCTCGGCGCATAGCTCGGCGCTCAGTGGCGTACGATGCCACGCCGGATCTACCGATACGAGGAGGAGCAACGTGGTCAAGATCGTCGTTCTCTACGGGCAGCCGAGCGATCCCAGTGCGTTCGAGACTCATTACGCGAACACGCATCTTCCGCTCGCCGCCAAGATGCCGAACGTCCGTCGGTTCGAAGCCAGCCGGGTGATCGGCACACCGGACGGCAGCGCGCCTCCGTACTACCGGCTCGCCGAGATCTGGTTCGACGCTCAAGAGGAGCTGCAGGCCGCCATGTCGTCACCTGAAGGGCAGGCGGCGGTCGCCGACATCGGAAACTTCGCGACGGGCGGCGCCACGGTGCTCATCGCCGAGGTCGATTGACGCCTGCCGCCTGACGCGGAGCTCGCCGAGGCGTGCGTGGTCGACTTGGCTCCGGCTGACAGGGTGGTCCGGGCGGTGGCGGTGGCCCCGGATGCGCGGCCGGTTGATACCGGACCGCGGCGGGTGTCCCCTGGTTGCGGCCGGTTGTCCCCGGACCGCGCCGCACATGACCCCGGACCGCGCCGGTTGACCCCGGACCGCCGGCCGGCGGGCCCGATGCACCGGATTTCGCCGTGCGCCATGCGACAAATTGAGGTTGCGGCTGACGATTTGGCACGGGCTGCAGGCTGAGCATCGCGTTTGCGCCAGATCGTCTCGGCGGGGGGAGATCTGGCGCGCTGTGCATGGCGCCACGCCGGTGGGCACGCCGCGCCGCTCCCCTGCCCTTCGCTGCCGCCGTTTCGTCGCCCCGGAGCGGCCACACGACCCCCGGCGCCCCGCCTGGCCGCGGGCACCGGGTGAAGCTCACGGCCTCGGCTGCCGACCGGTTGCCAGCGGCCTGGCGACGCAGATACGGCTCGGGCTCGACCTCGATCAACTCGTCCTGCCCCGGCCCCCGATCACCCCGTCGACCTTGTGGACTCGTTCCTAGGACGAGTCTGCCGCCGCGCCGAGCCGCGTCGCCAGCGTTCCGGCCATCGCAGCCAGCTCAGGGGGTCCCAGGATCTCGAAGCGGTCCTCGAGCAGCGCCATCCAAACCAGGAACTCGCGTGACCAGGCGCCGCGGGTGGTGACGATGCAGCTCTCGTCGCCGTCGGATTCGACGGTCGCGTAGCGGCTGGGAACGCGCCTCGAGATACGCGCCGCGCTGACCTGGACGCGGATCCTCCCTGGGATGGCATCAGGCTCATCGGCGGCAGCTGAGCGCAGTTGCTGCTTGACGAAGGTCGCCGCGTCTCCGCCGGGCACGGTGCGCCGGCGGCCCCGCTCGGCCAAGCGGACTCGGCCGCGGATCCGATCGAGCCGGAACGTGCGCCAGTCGTCGCGGCCCAGGTCGAAGGCGACGAGGTACCAGCGGTATCCGCTGTGAACGACGGCGCTCGGCTCCGCGTGCCGCTGTGAGATCTGGTCATTCTTCGCCACGTAGGTGAACCGGAGGCGGGTGCCGTCGCGACATGCCCCGGCGAGCGTCGCCAGTGTGTCCGGGTCGATCCGAGGGCCGTCGACACCGAAGGCCGAGGTCGCGTCGCCAAGCGCGCTGACCCGCCGGCGCAGCCGGTTGGGGAGGACCTGTTCGAGCTTGGCCAGCGCGCGCACCGATGTCTCCTCGATCCCGGAGATCGAACCCGAGGCGGCGGTGCGGAGCCCGACGGCCACGGCAACGGCCTCGGCGTCATCGAGCAGCAGCGGCGGAAGCTCACCCCCCGCGCCGAGCCGGTAACCGCCGGCCACCCCCGGCGCGGCCTCGATCGGATACCCCAGGGAGCGCAGCTTGTCGATGTCGCGCCGGATCGTCCGCGCCCCCACCTCCAGGCGATCGGCAAGTTCCGGACCCGTCCACTCACGGCGGAGCTGAAGCAGGGAGAGCAGCGCGAGCAGCCGGGCGGAGGTCTGAACCATCGCGACAGAAAGCCTGGCAGACATTGCGGACAATGGGTGACCGCATGGGGGCCGCCGGGAGCGCAATCGAGGACTGAAGCTGACCTGGTTGGTTGCCAGGGTGAAGCCATGTCAACACTTGCGCTTACCGCCCCCCTTTATGGGTTCTGCCAGTGATGCGCTGCTCGTCACGATCGCGTTCCTCCTGGTTGCGTGGACAGCCGTGTGCTGGCTGCCCAAGCACGCCAGAGGCGCCCACGCGTAGAGCCGGCCGCGCCGGACAGGCAGAGCCACCTCCCTGCGAGCATCGCGCCGGTCGGTGTGTGGCGTCAGGAAATGGGGGTTTGGGTGGCCAGAGGCGTCTGGCCACCCAAACCGGCCAGGAAAGCCGGGGGCTCAGTTTTCCTGACGTCTTTGAAGCTCAGAGGTGTCGAAACCATCGCACCGCGGTCCCGCGCCCACCGGAAGACATCTCCGGCAAGCGTTCACGTTACTGCACGCAACTCGACCGCGGCCACCTTGTTGTTGGAAGTGCACAAAAAGACAGTGCAAAAACGACCGGAGCACGACGCCTCGGGCTCGCCCTCATCAGCTGGCATCGTCAGCAGCAGGGTCGTCCGCCACTACGCTGCCGGGTCAGACGTTGGTTAGGCTCGCCACGCGTGTCCAACCCGTTGCCGAAGGTGCGCTACCGAGACTCAGGCAGCCGGCCGTCACACGGGCATCACAACAGGGAGTCCGCAGAGGCGACGGTTGCCGTGCACGGACCGAATCCGATCGAGGCGAACCCGTCACGGACGCAGCGTCCGGCCAGGGTGACCTCGTCGCCGTCCTGGAGATAGCCCCGCGTCTCGCCGTTGGGCAGGACCGCCGGGCGGCGAGCGTCCTCGGTGAGCTCCAGCAGGCTTCCGAGCTCGTCGGGCGCCGGGCCGGAGATCGTGCCGGTCCCCAGCAGATCTCCCGGCTGCAGGCTGCATCCGTTGGAGGTGTGATGGGCGAGCATCTGTGCCGGCGTCCAGTAGAGGTGGCGGGCGTCGGAGCGCAGCAGAAGTGCCGGCGGCTCGCCGTCGGCGCGCATGCGCTCGGTGCAAAGCCACACCGAGAGCTGGACCGACAGGCCGCCGGCCGCCTGATCCTGGGGATCATCCAGGTATGGGAGCGGTCGTGGCTCTCCGCCGGCCCGGGGCATGGCCGGCGCGCGAAACGGCTTGAGCGCGTCTGCCGTCACCACCCAGGGCGAGATCGTCGTGGCAAAGCTCTTGCTGAGAAACGGTCCCAGGGGGGCCATCTCCCAGCGCTGGATGTCGCGCGCCGACCAGTCGTTGAGCAGGCAGAAACCGGCCACGTGGCGATCGGCGTCGGCGATCGCCACCGGACGGCCCGCCTCGGCACCGGCTCCGACGTAAAACCCCATCTCCAGCTCGAAGTCGAGCATCTCGCAGGGCGCGAACTCAGGCTGGCCGCTGGGGCGCAGAAGCTGCCCGGCGGGGCGCCTGACACGATGGCCGGAGACTGACACCGTGCCGGCGCGGCTCTGGTACGCGATCGGCACCCACCGGTAGTTCGGCCCCACGTCGCCGCCGGGCACCAGGATCTCTGAGACTGCGCGGGCGTGGTAGATGCCCGCAAAGAAGTCGGTGAACGAGCCGATCTCCGTCGGCGTCAGCAGCTGCACCTGCTCGGCCTCGAGCAACATCTGGCCGTCGTCCCGGATGGCCGCCGCATGAGGGCTGCCGCGCTCGAGCAACGTCGTCAGCGCGTGGCGCAGCGCAGTCAGCTCGTGCCCCGGACGCGCCAGTACGCCGTTCAAGCGACCGGACTCCCTCACCACCTCGGCGGCCGTGCCATCCAGCAGACCGGTGGCCGCCGCACGACCGGCGTCGAGGATGAGCTCGCCGATCGCCACCACCGTCGTCACTCCTCCGCCCGGGCCTCGCCCGCACCCCAGGGGCAGATTCTGAAGGGGGAAGTCCGTCTCCGGGTCGTTGGCGGTCTCGACCCAGCTGCGACGGTCGGGATCGTGGGTGCCGTCGAGGGTCATCGCCGTTTTGCCACGCTATCGCTTGTCCGGCGGGCGACGCCAGGCGAGCATCACCCCATCACCAATGGTGAGCAGCACGTTGTGCAGCCGCTCATCCTGCTCAACGATCTGGGCGAACCTGCGGATCCCGAGCGTCGCCTCATCCGCGGCCGTCTCGTCGAACGCCGTTCCCGCTCGGAAGAGGTTGTCGGCGACGATCACGCCGCGGGCGGCGAGCTTCGGGAGCACCGCGTCGTAGTAGGCCGGATAGTCGGATTTCCACGCGTCTATGTAGACGAGATCAAACGGGCCGTCGAGGCCCGCAATGGTCTCCAGCGCGTCGCCCACAATCAGCTTCACACGATCCGCATAGGGACTTGAGTCAATGTGACGACGCGCCACAGCGGCGGTGTCCTCGTCGACCTCGAGTGTCGTGACACGTCCGTCTGCCGGCAATGCCGCTGCCATCGTCATCGCGCCGACGCCGGTGAACGTCCCAATCTCGAGAACGTGCCGGGCGCCACCGACGACGATCAGGCCCTCCAGCAGCCGCGCCTCGGCAATGCCGCTCATCATGCCGGCGCCCGGGACATTGCCCCGGGTCCAGGCGACCGCGTCGGCGACCTCTTTCCCGAAGCGGCTTGTGTGCTCCTGCGCGTACCGGAGCGCTGCCGGTGCAATCAGTTCGCTCATGAGTCGAGCGTACCGGGGCGTCGTCGACGGCCGATCGCCCCCGTCGGCACCTCGCAAGAGAGAGGATCGGTTGCTGCAGGAGGTCAAACGCCGAGGACAGGATTCGCCTCAGCGTCGATGGTTAGTCGATTATGCCGGCCCTTCGGACAGATCGCCGAGGTGGTCGGCCGCTCGTTTCTACCGGGCGAAGCTGCCGGTGGAGGTGAGCGGCGTACCGGCGGCGAGCTCCGGCAGGTATTCGTCGAGGAAGACGTGAGCGACGAGTTCCTGGCGGGAGGAGACTCCGGTCTTGTCGAAGAGGCTTTTGATGTGGTCCTGGACGGTGTAGGGAGAAAGAACCAGCCGTGCGGCGATCTGCGGGTTGGTGAGTCCGCGGGCGAGGAGGGTGGCGATCTCGCGCTCGCGGGCGGTCACGCCCTGTATCTCAAGCCGAATCGCCGTTGACTCGGGGCTGGCGGCGCGTTCGAGCACGATGGCGACGCGGCCGGGTGTGCCGCCGTCGGCCAGTGAGGAGTGCAGGGTGATCCAACCTGACGATGTGGGGACCGCGACCGCAGGTTGGTCGCTGTCTGGGTCCTGCGGCCGGCCGCGGGTGAACGCCGCGAGAGCCAGCAGTGCGCTGGGTGGCGCTTCGTCGTCGTCGGTTTGAGCGGGGGGGCGCATGGCAGCGAGCAACTCGTAGGCGGGTGGGGTGATCATCTCGACGTCGTCGTGCGGTCCGAGCACGACGAGTCCGGGAGATGTGGTGTCGGCGGCGCGTCTGCCGGCATCAAAGCGCAGCGACGCGCGGATCCCCCCGGCAATCACCCCGGCAACGCTCGCCAGCGTCGCGACATCCCGGGCACTGAAATCCGGTTGGTGCTCGCGGCGGGCGAGATGGACGGCGCCCCAGCATCGGCCACGACTGACGAATACCGCACGCAGCTCGTGGGGGATGCCGGCCGGCGACAGCAGGTCGCGGTAGCGAGCACTGCGTTCGGGATGACCGCTGGTTGCGTGAGCGAGGGTGCCGACCGGGACCCGCCGTGACGCCAGGGCGGCGAACGTGTTGACGTCCTCGACGAAGTACTCGCTGGCGATCAGCAGCGCACCCGCGGCGGCGACGGTGTCAGCCGTAAACACCCCTTCGCTGATCAACTCGTGCGGCGCGTCACTGGTCATCAGCCGCGTCTGCGGATCCAGCGTGTGCCAGCACGCCGCGTCGCTGGGCACCACACGACGCAGCCGGGCGGTGACCTCCGCGTAGTACTGCTCGCGCGGGAGTCCGCGGCTCCCGAGCCGGGCGACGTCGTCGACAAGCCGATCAAGCTCGCAGCGTCCGGCGAGCATCTGAGGAGTATGACCTCGCCGCTCTCGCGCGGTCCTCGGCCCCCAGCAAATATCCCCACTGCCGAGGGATCGACATGCGGGCCCCGTGCGCTCAAGCTACGTCCCCTCAAGTCAAGCGTCCAGGAGGTCAGTGATGACGAGCATCGACGGAACGACAGGCCGCACCAGCGCAACCGAGCAACCCACGGCCGCGGCCCCCATCGCACTTGCGGCGGATGAAGGGGAGGCCGTCTGGTTCCTCGGCTGCCTGGCCATCATCAAGGCCTCGAGCCAGAGCACGGCGGGACAGGTCGCCGTGATCGAGCATCTCGCGCCGCGCGGCAGCGGCTCACCGCTCCACGTCCACCACAACGAGGACGAGTGGTTCTACGTGACCGAAGGCGAGGTGACCCTGTGGGTCGGCGGGCAGGTCATCGTCGCCGGCGCTCGATCGTTCGTGTACGGGCCCCGGAACATCCCGCATACCTTCAGCGTCAGCTCCGACATTGCCCGCTTTCTCCTCGTCACTCAGCCGGCCGGGTTTGAGAGCTTCATGCGCTCCTTCTCTCAGCCGGCCACCCACCTCGTGATTCCACCTCCGGCGAACGAACCGCCTGACGTCGAGGCGATGTCGCGGCTGGCCGCCGAGTACGGCATCGAGATTCTCGGCCCTCCCGGCATCCCCACCTGAGCATCGTCTGCCGTCCCCGGCTGGTCATCCCGGGAGGGGACGGGCCGGCGAAAGTCGTCGACCGTGTGCACGGCATCGACCGTGACGCCGTACTCTGGCGGCATCACGGCGGAGATCACGCTCACCTCCCCACAGCGGCGGCCGGGACGGACGGCGGCCCGGCGGCCGCCTCTTGCCGCCGCCGGTGTGGTGATGGTCGTGGCAACGGTGCTGGGGCTGGTCCTGCGGCTGTATCAGCTGACGGGTCCGGGATTCCTCCTCGGGGTCACCGAACATGACGACGGCGTGTACTTCGGCAGCGCCGTCCGGCTCGTCCACGGTGTCGTTCCCTATGGCGATTTCGTGCTGGTGCAGCCGCCGGGCATCGCGGTGCTGCTGGCACCCCTGGCATGGCTGGCCCGGGCGACCGGGACCGGCTCCGCGCTGGCCGTGGCGCGGGTGCTGACGGCTTGTGCCGGCGCGGCTGCCGTGCCGCTGGCCGGCCTGCGCGTGCGGGGCAAGGGGCTCCTCGCCACCAGTCTCACGTGCGGCGTCCTCGCCGTGTATTCGGCCGGGATCAATGCCGCCCACACGGTCTTGCTCGAGCCGTGGGTCGTGCTGCTCTGCCTGCTCGGAATGCTGGCCATCTTCGACGGCGATCAGCTCGCTGCGCGCCCCCGCCGGCTGGCCTGGGGCGGCGCGGCGTTCGGCCTGGCGGCGGCGATCAAGCTGTGGGCTCTGCTGCCCGTCGTCGTCCTGCTCGCCGTGGGCGGGCGGAGGGTCCGCGGCCGCGCCGCGCGGGCCTATCTGGGCGGCTTTGCCACCGCCTTCGGCCTGCTCTTAGCTTCGGCCCCAGGGTGACCGACACGACCAGCTCAGCGCCGGCGGCGGTCCGGCGGGCGCGGCGAAGACGGAGACGGTTCGCACCCCGCCTCGCGAGGCCGCCGCTGCGCCATCCGTGGGCAATCGGCAGCGTCGTGCTCATCCTGATGTCGGTCGGCTTCGTCGTCGCCGTCCAGGTGCGACCCGCCTACGACGCGTATGGGTGGCTGGTATGGGGACGTCAGGCTGCCCATCTCAGTCTCGACACGAATGCGGCACCGTCCTGGAAGCCGCTCACGTTCCTGTTCACGTTCCCCTATGCACTCGTCGTGGGCCGCGCGGCGCTCTGGGTGTGGATGGTCACCGCGGCGGCGGCGGGGCTGGCCGCGCCGGTGTTCGCGGCGCGGATCGCCTACCGGCTGAGCGCCGCGCCGGCCGGCCGGCGCTACGCGTCGGTGGCGGCGGCGGTCGTCGCCGGCGCAGGCGTGCTCGGCATCCTGGGCTACTGGCACTTCATCCTCATCTCGACCGCCGATCCGATGGCGGTCGCGCTGAGTCTGGCCGCGATCGACTGTGCCCAGTCGCGACGTCCGGGGTGGGCATGGCTGGCGCTGGTGCTGCTCTGCCTGGGGCGCCCGGAGGGATTGCCGGCCGCACTGGTCTACGCCGTCTGGGCCTGGCGCCGGGTCCCAACGCTCCGCCGGGCCCTCGTGGCCGGCCTTGCCGCCATCCCGCTGCTGTGGTTTGGGATTCCGGCTCTGACGTCACGCAGCTGGCACATCGCCGGCAGCGTTCTGGACGCGTCGACGAGCCCGCTGCCCGGGAACAAGCTCGTCGGCGTGATCAACGGCTTTGTCAACCTGTACGAGCTCCCGATGCAGATCGCGGCGCTGTGCGGGCTGGCGCTGGGGGTCGTGCTCCGCCTGCGCGCCTGGCTCGTGATGGCGGCCGCAGCCACGTCGTGGCTGGCCGTGGAGATTGCGTTGGCCTACCACGGATCAGGGGTCGCTCCGCGGTACATGTTCGAGCCCGCCGCGGTCATGGTCGTGCTGGCTGGAGCCGGGCTGGGGCGCGCGCTCGCACTCGATCGGCGTCCGCTCGGCGCCTGGCGATGGGTGGCTGCCGCCGCCGGGCTGGCACTCATCGTGGCCCTCGCGCCGGACGCACAGCTGCGCGGGCGCCTCGTTCACAACGGGATCGTCCTGGGCCACACGTGGGCCCGGCAGATCCGGCGGTTGCACACCCTGATCGCCCGGGACGGCGGGCCGGAGCGAATCCTCGCCTGTGGACAACCCGTCACCGACGTTCCGTATCAGAGCATCCTGGCGTGGGAGCTGGACGAGAACGTCATCGACGTCGGCTGGGAGCCGCAGGTGTGGAGACGCCTGCGCGTCCCGATCGTGATGTTTGAGCCGCAGGGCGCCGGCTGGCAGATCCGGCCCCTTGGGGCCCCGTTCCCCCGCCGGCCCGTAGCCGTGGGCGCGTCCGCCGACCACAGCGCCACTGACGCATCGATCGTGCGCATCAGCGTGCGGAACTTCTTCGGGAGCCACCCCGCGCCGGTCCGTGCCTCGGCTGCCGGATGCCGGCGGCTGTTTGCGACGACCTCGGTCAGCTAGTGCTCAGTGGCGTGGATTCGGTCGCACCCCGGCTCCGGGCGCACCGGCGCAGTGGTGCCGCGCGACGCACCGGGTGGGTGCTGCTCGGTGTCGCTCTGCTGGCTCGGGCCGCCTTCGCGTTCGCGACGCCGGGTTACGTGCCGCGCGGTGATGATCACGATTACCTGAGGCTCGCGGTCGCGATCGCCCGGTCAGGGGTCTATCCCACCTTTCATGTCTGGGTGACGGGCAGAGGGTGTCCCACGCTCACGGGGCTTCCGTCGATCCCGTGCGTTGCCCGCCCGGGCGCCCCTGGTGCGGATCTCGTCGCCCGCCCGACGGCGTACCGCCCCCCCGCCTACCCCTACGCGCTCGCCGCACCTGAGCTGGTTGCCAGGTGGTTGGGCGCCGGGGAGCTGACGCTCGCGCGGGCGTTTCAGGTGCTCATCGGAGTGCTTGACGTCGCGCTCGTCGGCCTGGTCGCACGCATGATCTGGGGTCGGCGGGTCGGTCTGGTCGCGCTGGGGCTCGCCGCCGTGTACCTGCCATTCGTGCTGGTGTCCGGCACGTTGATCTCCGAGCCGTGGTACGACGCTCTGATGCTCGGCGCGATCTGCGCGGTGCTGCGCTGGAGACGTCAGCGCAGCCGCCGGTGGCTGGTGGCGGCGGGCGTCCTGGCCGGCCTGTGCGCCCTGACACGGAGCAACGGGATCATCGTCCTCCTCGGAGTGTCCGCGCTCACCGTCGCGGCCGCGGGCGACGATCGGCCAGGCGCACTCCGGCGTCTGCGCGCCGCACTGCTCGTGCTGACCTGCGGCGTCCTCACCATCCTGCCCTGGACCGCTCGCAACGCCGTCGTGCTGCACCATCTGGTGCCGATCAGCACCGAGTCCGGAGGGACGCTGGTCGGAACCTACAACGCCACCTCCCGAGGGGATCACGCCGAGCCGGCAACCTGGCTGGGCCTCTCGCACATCGCCGGCTATGGCACCGTGTACACGGAGCAGTCCGCGCATCCTGAGACGGTGATCGATGCCGCCCTTCGTCGTGACGCAATCAATTTCGCGTCCGCCCACCCGGCCTATATCGCGAGCGTCGTGTGGCACAACACGGTTCGGCTCTTCGACCTGGAGGGCTTCGTCCGCACCCGCTTCACCGCGGGCACGATCGGCCTGCCCGGCGGCGCCGCGGTCGCCGGAGCGATCATGTTCTATGTCGTCGCGCTGCTTGCGCTCGCTGGAACGCTGTCAGCTCGCGCGCGCCAGGCGCCGCGCGCGCTGTGGCTGCTCCCGGCCCTGCAATTTGCCAGCACCGTAATCGTCATCTCGGAGACACCTCGTTTTCGCACGCCTCTGGAACCATTCATCCTGCTGCTGGCCGCGCTGACCGGCGAACGCCTCGTGACCGCGGTCGTCCGGTCCTGGCGGCGATCCACGGCACGCACATGAGGGCGCAGCCTCCAATCAGCGCGAGCCAGCCCCAGCCGATTCCCGGTGGCGCGAAGCTGAACTCGATCCGGTGCGACCCGGCGGGCACCGAGACCGCTTGAAACAGACCGTCCACGCGGCGGATCGGCGTCAGATGGCCATCCACCCGTGCCGTCCAGCCGTCAAACCACGTCTCGCGGCGGACGAGAGTCGCCGGGCCCCGGCAGGAGAGTTGCGCGGCCTCACGACCGCTCGACTGGATCTCACAGCCCCCTGCCGTGAAGTACCCGGAGGTTCCCGCCAGCTCATAGATCCACGTCGTCGGCGTGCGACGCACCAGCCTGAAGGTCCGTTTTCCCTGCGGTAGGGATTGCCCGGCGGGCGTGAGCACATAGCGCACAGCGGCGGCGCGGTAGCCGTCGAGATGACGCATCAGCTCGGATTCAGGTGTGGGCGCTCGGCGCGGCCTCCACCCGCCGAAGTTGCCGACGAACAACCCGGGGTCGACCACCGGATCAAGTCGCGCGTGCACGTACCCGGCGTACGCCGTCGGTGGGAAATCGTTGATGTTCAGCGTGGCCAGGCCGAAGTAGGACCCGTAGTTGGGCGCAATTGGGCCGAGCGTGAAGAATCGCGATGTGCCCAGATGGCGCTGCAGGTACACCACCGGAGCCAGGTCGACGCGGTCCGCCCGCGGCGCCGAGAACTCAGGGACGACGAACAGCGCGAGCGCGTCGCCGGCCACGACCAGGGCGAGCAGGATGGCCCGCCTCCGGGCGTCGCGCAGAAGCGCGGCGCCGGCTGTGGCGACCACCACCAGCGCCGCCCACACGACGGAGGCGACAAGGTACGGGCCATGGTGAAAGCCGGTTCCGAACCCCCGCACCACTGGCCGCGCCGCCAGCGCGGCAGCCCCCACCAGGCCCGCGATCCCCAGCGCGCCCCACAACAGCCGGCGCCGGTGCTGAGGCACGCGCACCGCATCGTCGAGTCCGAGCGCGGCGAGCACGATCACCGACAGCTCGAGCACCGGCGTGCCATAGCGGAACACTTCAACCTTCGACATCTCAGGCAGGACGCCGATCACGTGGCCGAGCAGCGGAGGCTGGCCGTACATCCGCGCGAACACGAGCAGGCCCCACCCCAGGACAACCAGCCTCAGCCCCCGGTGGGCGCGCGCGCACACTCCCACCGCGGCAAGCAGCAGCAGCGAGGTCGATACGTAGCCGCCCACCATCGTCCAGATCACAGCCCTCGGATCCGAGTTGATCTGGCCATAGACATACGGCATCAGCAACTGCGGCATTGCTGAACCGGGGAGGTGCTCGGCACCGAGTCGCGCGGTCGTGTGCACGCCCACGTCCGCGTGGCCCAGGAAGCCGCTCATGGCCATCAGCATCGGAGCACTCACCAGTGCTGCTCCCAGGCCGCCCAGGGCCGCCTTGGCGGCGAGTGCGCGGCGTTGATCGGCCTTCAGACAGCCGGCGCGCCAGCCCAGCCAGCAGAGCGCCATGAGCGCGTCGATGTAGGCGACCTCGGGAAAGCCGGCATAGATCGAGAGGCCACCGGCAAGAACGATCAGCCGCCATCCACCCCGCCGGCCGGTGCACGCGGCGGTATACGCGCGCTCTATCCCCAGCACCAGCATCGGCAGGAACGGCACGGGATTGATCGCCGCATGGGCAAACCAGGCGAAGGTTCCGTCCAGGGCGAAGGCGATGGCACCGGCGCACGCGGCCGGGCGGGTGATCGCAATGCGCCGGAGCAGCAGGTACGTGCTGATTCCGGCGACCAGCTCGAGCAGCATGCGCTCATAGACCTGACCGCCGGAGAGTGCGGTCAGCAGGGTGGGCGGGAACAGGGCTGCGGATTGCGTCTCTCCCAGCAGGGGCATCCCGGTGGCCTCGTAGGGGTTCCACCACGGAAGGTGCAGGTGCAGGATGTCCAGCGCCGCGAGGTGGCCAATGGCTTGAGACGAGTAGCCGATATTCGGATCGATCGTCGGCTTGCCGTTGATCAAGCCCTGTGAGATTGAGAAGGCCAGACCACTTCGCGTACCCAGCGGGTTGGGGTCGAAGTATCCGAGCAGATACGGCAGGTTGGCCAGCACGACCGCGAGGGCGACAGCCGCGATCGCCCAACCGTCCGGTGAGACACGGTGGAGCACGGAGCGCGCCGCGAGGCGCCGCTGCCTCGTGCCCGGAAGAGCGCTCGCCTCGAAGGTGACCAGATCGCTCGCCCGCAATATCTCACCGCGGCGAGGCAACACGTGGCGATCTTACGGGCCCACCCACCCGGCGTGCCATCACCACTCGCGGGCCTGCCGCCGAGACGCCTGCTGCAGCGACCTCGACCCCTGACCGGCCCCGTCTTTCCGACGAAGCCGGCTCAGGCGTCCGCCGCCGCGGCGGCGGCCCATGGCGACTAGCCTCCCCAGCCATGCGGCCATTCGCTCACCGTCTCGCCGTCGCCCTCGATTCCGCCGGCCGCGGCGAGTTTCCCAAAGCCGACGGGGCAGTCGAGGTGCTCTCACCGCCACCCGGGCCCGCGATGGGGATCGTAGCGTTCACCGCGCATCACATGATCGCGACCTCCGCGCCTGAGAGCTGGATCCGCGCCCAGCTCCCTCCAGGGGATCTCCGGGCGCCGATGAGCCCTCGCTTCCTCACGGCGCTGGGTGACAAGCTCGGCGGCCACGACGACGGGATCGACCTTCTGCTCGCCGCCCGCGGCCTCCAGGGCCGATCAACGCTCCGCGAGACAACCTCGGAGAGCCACCCTCGCCTGACACGCGCCAACATCCACCGAGACCAGGTACGCGTGTTCACCGACCCGACGGGCGCCGCCACCATCATTCTCGGCCGCGGATTGGCGAACCGCACCGAAGTCTCCATCGAGATCGACCCGACGCGCCGAAACCAAGGCATCGCCCGCCAAGCCCTGACCGAGGCGCGCCGAATCGTCGACGCCGACCAGCTCCTATTCGCCCAGGCCGCCCCCGGCAACGCCGCGTCGATCCGCACGCTGCTCACAGCGGGCTTTCAGCCGATCGGCAGCGAAGTTCTCTTCTATCGGCCGAGCTCGCCTCGATCGTCACCGGCCGCATCCGGGACCTGAGCCCGTAGGCTCCTCGCCAGGTGAACAGATGACCCAGGCACACCGCGAACAGGACGCGGGAGACGACCGGGACGAGACGCCGGACGAGCGGCTGGACCGCAACACGATTGAGCTGCTCAACGAGCTGCGCGTCGTGGGTACCGGGATTCAGGTGATGTTCGCGTTCCTGCTCGTGGTCCCGTTCAACGCCGGCTGGTCGAAGACGACCTCGTTTGAGCGCACCGTGTATTTCGTCACGCTCGCGCTCGTGGCCGTCGCGACGTTTCTGCTGATGGCGCCGCCTGTTCAGCACCGGCTTCTCTTCCGCCAGCACGAAAAGCGCTACCTGATCACGATCGCCAACAAGCTGGCGATCGCGGGCATCGCGTTCCTCGCGCTCGGCTTCACCGGGATGCTGGTGCTGCTCTCCGACTACGTGGTCGGGGGAATCGCTCCGATCATCGCCGGTGTGCTCACGCTGGCGCTCACGGGCGGGCTGTGGTTCGCGTTGCCGCTCGCACGCCGCTCACGCGAGGGTTAGCGGCGTCAGCGCCTGCCCGGAGCAGGTGCTGCCTTCGGTTCCTTCGTGAAAGAACGTATCCTCGCGTCCCCGCTTTCCCCCCATCGATCGTTAGGAGCGTACGCGTGACCAAGCAGCTTCTCGATGGCGCCGGCCTCAAGCTCGGCCTGTTTTCGGCCAACTGCTCCTCCGGCATGGCGGTGAGCACGATCGAGAATCGGTGGGCGGCGACGTGGGAGGACAACCTTCAGCTCGCCAAGCTGGCCGATGAGTCGGGAATCGACTTCATGCTCCCAATCGCACGGTGGATCGGCTACGGCGGAGCCACCAACTTCCACGAGAGCGTTCTGGACCCGGTGGCTCTGGCGGCCGCGCTGCTGGCGCACACGGAGCGCCTGTTCGTGTTCGGGACCATCCACACTGCTTTCAACCATCCCGTCGTGGCGGCCAAGGCGATGGCGACCGTCGACCAGGTGGGGAGGGGACGGGCGGGCCTGAACATCGTCGCCGGCTGGAACAAGCCGGAGTACGACGCGATGGGCATCGACCTTCCTCAGGATCACGACGATCGCTACGCGATGGCGCAGGAGTGGTGGGAGATCGTCCGCCGGCTCTGGTCTGAGCCGGGCCGCTACGACATCGACGGCCGCTTCTGGCGACTGCACGGGGTCGAGTCCAACCCCAAGCCCTACGACGGCCTGCCCCCCATCCTCAACGCCGGCTCCTCGCCCCAGGGTCGGGACTTCGCCGCCCGCAACTCCGACATGGTGTTCACCGTCGTGAGCGGCCCCGAGGACGGAGCCGAGGTGGTCAGGACGGTCACCGCGGCGGCCCGCAATACCTACGGCCGCCGGGTGGGAGTGTTCACCCCGTCGTACTGCGTCTGCCGTCAGACGCGCTCCGAGGCGAAGGAGTTCCATCGCTGGTATGCCGAGGAACACGCCGACTGGGACGCCGTCGACAACCTGATGACGCTACAGGGCCTGCACGCGCAGTCATTCACGCCGGAGATGCTCAAGATGTTCCGCGGTCGCTTCGCCGCCGGGCACGGGGTGTGTCCCCTGATCGGCACCCCCGACGACGTCGCTGCCGAGATCCAGCGCTATGCGCAGGCGGGCTTTGGCGGCATGACGCTGAGCTTCGTGGACTACATCTCCGAGCTCGAGTTCTTCGCTGCCGAGGTACTGCCGCGGCTGGAGCGGCTGGGAGTTCGCCAGCCACGCTCGGTGCGGCAGACTTGACCCGGCCGCCACAGACCAACCTCCGCGAACGGGCGCCCCGGATCACCTGCTCGCATATGCCCGCGCTCTACGAACGATGCGCCGGCCCAGCCTCTGGCGAGTTGCTGGGTCGCTCGCCGAGGCCGGCAGCAAACCCGCCATCATCCGCTCGTACCCGTGCGGTCGACCCGCTCCTCGGACCCGGAATCCGCCGTTAGGATCTCGAGCAACTGCCCGACGTTCTGCTCGCGAGCGACCGGGTCACGGACCGGGAGGTGCGCGTTGATTGTGTACTGGTTGCGGCGCCCGTTTCGCTGGCGCGTGATGTAACCACCGGCGGCCAGGTCGACAACGATGCCGTGCGCGGCACGCTCGGTGATACCCACCCGTTCCCCGATCTCACGCAGGAGGACCCCTGGATCGTCTGCGATGCAGACCAACACGCGAGCGTGATTGGTCAGGAAAGTCCAGTTGGATGTCACATGATCGCCTAGGACACCAGAATAGCCTTTCTAGAAGACCAATTCTAGAGTTGATTTTCATGCTACAGTGGTCATATATCGAGGCGAGGAATCAGCCCGGCGAGAAATGACTCGAGGAGACAGTGATGGCAGCCAAGCGCAAGGTGACCGTATCCATGCAACCGTCGAACCGCCGGCCGAGTGGTGCAGAACGGCGCGCTGCGCAGATCGCGTCGCTCGCTACCCAGCAGGCCGAACTCAAGCAAGAAGCAGCGGACCGACGCGATGAACGCGCCGCCAAGAGCGCTGCAGACACACTCACCACGAGCAGGGTCTAGCGCGTCGACCTCGACGCGGCCACTCGTGGCTGGCCCAGCGCTGCAGCTCCGGCTCCCGCGGCAGACCCGGCGTGCTCCCGCGGCAGACCCGGCGGTGTGGCGCCCGTGACCGACGGGCGCCACCACTTTGCATAGCCTCTAACTGAGCGCGTCCTTGACCTTGCCGACAACTCCCTTGCCATTGTTGGCGACGACACCCGTTGGCTCGCTGGGGAGGCCAGCCTGTTTACGCAACTTGGCGGCGATCTCGGCGATCTCCTCGGGCCGCGGACCTGGGGCGAACACCGCCTCTTGCGGCGGGAGGTCAAACGGCGGCGCGCCCTCGGGCGACACCTCGTCGGCAATACGGAGGTCTTCGCCGGTCTCGGGGTGAGGACCGTTGAAGACCGCGGCGATCTCCTGATAGTCGTTGGGCGAGAACCGATACAGCTTGAGGTGCTCGCCACGCTTGATGTGGGGTTGGCACTCGGGGATCTTGTCGGTGGGAATCCGCGGGGAGGGAAAGAGCTTCATCAAGTCCGCGCCGGTGAGCCGTTCGATCGCGCGGGCGTAGGCGACTTGATGCACACCACCGCGGACCAGCAGATAGCCGGTCAGGGCGCGGGCGGCGGGATGTTCGACCATCTCATACACCTTCAGTTTGTTGTTGCGGGCTCCCGTCTCCAGGAAGAAGTTGTGGGTGAGGTCCTCGACCAGGTCGCCGGAGGAGAACACGTAGTCGCCGTTCCAGGGCTTGGCGTTGGAGTCCTGGACCAGAGTGCCGGCTCCGCCGGCGATGAAATGCTGGGTGTTGCGAACGCCCTTGACGCCACTCAGGTCACCGACCTCCCCCGGCTCTCCTCCCGCGGCTCCGGTCAGCATGGTGTTAATCGCGGTGGAGACGAGTTCGATGTGGCCGAACTCCTCGGCGGCGATGCTGGCCACAAGGTCATAGAATGGTCGCGCCTGCTGGCGGCTGCGGAAGTTGAAGGACTGGTAGGTGTAGTTCATGAACGTCGACATTTCGCCGTACTTGCCGCCCAGCAATTCTTGGACGGCCGAGGCGCCGATCGGATCAGGGTCAGATGGCGGGGGCAACTCGGTCTGCAGGCGATCGATCCGCAAAATCATGGGGTATCTCCTTGGTTGGATAGGGTCCAATCAAGCTGCCCGAGCGCGTCCGCGCGAAACCCGCTCGCAGCACAATGCGCCGGTGGCCCTCACGCCTGACGATCTCGGCGAGCTGCTGCGAACACGGAGGTTGCGCCCGGCGATGTCTCGCCCAGGGATCTAGTCGGTCAGCGCTTTGGAAATTCGGGTTATCAGTTTGACGTTGCCGTCCCGGTGCGTTTCCGCTGGGCTGACAGTCATGAGCCACGGCAACGTGACCTGTGAGTCGTGGGGGCGTACTGAGCGCGCGCAGGTCGCACGACAATGTCGGTTTCGGCTGGGTCGAGGGGGGTAACAATCCCTCCGCGCGGGGCCCCGCGGGCAAGTTACATCAATACTTGGAGTGGGAGGGACCATGTCTGACTTCGGCGTCAATTCGCCCGTTACCCGTCGTCGCGCGCTCGCGCTTGGCAGCGGAGTCGCCGCGGCCGGTGCGCTATCCGGTGTGCTTCCGGGGACGAGTGCGGGCGCGAGGCGGAGGAACCGGTCGCGGATGGCTCAGCAGGGACGGTTGCCTGTCGACCAGATCGAGCAGATCGTGCAGGCGCAGGGGACCGTGACCAAAAATGTGTTGAGTATCGATATCGAGCGCAAGGATATCGGTGACGTCGCTGGACCACTTGGTGTGACCTTCACCCCTGCCTTTGAAGTCGACGGCACCCTCACCTTCCAGCCGCTCGGCGGGGGCAATGCGTTCTTCAATGGCGACATCGCACTCAAGCCCGAGGAGACCAACCCGGTGATCGACGCGATCATCGCGAACGGGCTGATCTTCCAAGCGTTCCATCAACACTACATCGAGACGTCACCCAACATTTGGTTCATTCACTTCCGCGGGCATGGTGACGCACTCATGCTCGCGCGGGCGGTTCACAATGTCCTGACGGTCACGTCGACCCCGCTCCCGCAGACGATGCCTTCCAACCCAACCACGCCGCTTGATCCGGATCGGCTCGCTTCGATCCTTCACGGCGACGCCCAGGTGGGCGACGAAGGCGTTGTCACAGTCACCATCGACCGCACAGACACGATCCTGATCGACGAGATCGAGGTATCCCCGGAGGCCAATATCTCGACGAATGTGCAGTTCAAACCGCTGTCGGGCTCGAGCGCCTGGGTCGGGCCGGACTTCTCGATGGAGAGCTCCGAGGTGCAGCCGGTTGTGGCGCTGATGCGCCAGCAGGGGTGGTTCCAGGGCTGTCTGTACAACCAGGAAACCAACGAGCACCCCCAGCTGTTCTTCGACCATATGCTCAAGCGGGGAGACGCCTACGAGCTCGCCCGCGAGACACGGCGCGGGCTCGACCTGACCGACGCTCAGTAAACGAATCCAGGCGCCCGCTGGCCCGGGTTCGCTGAAAGCCCGTGGGCTGCCGCCGCTCCAAACGCAGAGAACCGGGTGACCCGGTGAGTCGCTGGGCCCGTGCCCGAGCGCGAGGAGCGGCGGTAGCGGCTGAAGGGTGCCCGCCGTGGGCCGCTCAGACATCAGGGTCGATGGTGATGCCTCCGTGGTCAATGTGGAATTCTCGGACTCGAGGCAGGTTTTTGCTAGCGCGTGTCTTGAGCGCGGTTATGGCCCGGCGAATGGCGGACTCGTCACGGATGTATTGGAGCACGAGCACGTTGTCTGAGAGGTGGGACACGCCGTATTCCGACAGCCGCGTGACGGCAAACAGGTCGGGAAGCTCGGTCGTCATGAAGAGACTGACGCCTGCGCGGGAGCACCGTTGGATGAGTGAGTACATGTATTCCCGAAACCGGATCTCATCGCCGCTCGCGAACAGCACGTCGGTCAGGCTGTCGATCAGGACCCGTTTAGCTTGAAGCCGATCGACGGCATCCAGCAGCTCGTAGATCCATTCGTCCACGTAGAGGTCGACGGGCGAGCGGTACATGATCGTGACCGAGTCATCAAGGGTCCAGCCGAACCCTCGTGCGACGCGCGTCAGCTGGGTCGGGTTTTCCTGGAGGCTGGCGATGATCCCGCGCTCGCCGGCGGCAGCGCCGGCGACGATGAAGTGCAGCCCCATGAGCGTCTTTCCGACCCCTGACGGACCGGCGCACAGCGTCGACGATCCCGGCCAATAGCCGTCCGCGAGCATCTCATCAAGAGCCGCGATCCCCGTCGACACCCGCTCCCCCCCCAGGTCGTACTTCGAGCCTTCGACGGTGTCGGCCAGACGGGGAAAGACGCTCACGCCGGCGGCGCTGATGCGGTAAGAGTGCTGGCCGGAGAGGTAATCGCTGCCGCGGAGCTTGACGACCTCCAGTACGCGACTCGAGCGCTCCCGCAACCGCCGCGACTCCAGGCCGACGATGCTGTCGGCCACCGCGGACTCAGGCTCGTCAAAAATCGTGTCGAGACGATACTCACCCAGCCAGAAGCTGGAGCCGGCCACCGCACCGGTGTCGGCGGCCAGCTGATACAGGAAGCTTCGGAAGTCGCGGTCAGTGGGCGCATAGGCCGGAAGCGCCTTGAAGCTATCGATGATCAGAACACCGGGATGGCGCTCACGCACAATCCCGCGAAGTCTTTCGAGGGTTGCCTGCAACCCGCCCTGTTCGAGATCTTCGCCAAGGTCCTCATAAAAGACGCGCTGCCCGATGCTGCGGGAATCGAAAAACTCAAGGCCCTGGCCAAAGCGGACCAGCTTGTCCAGGGGCTCCGAAACAGTCGACAGATATATCGCGGGCCGCTCGGCTGTCGCGTTGGCGAACGCGTATTGCTGGGCCAGAATCGTTTTGCCGCTGCCCGGCGGTCCCGCGATCAGATGGATCGCGTTTCCGGGCAAGCCGCCGCCGAGGATCAGGTCAAGTCGGCCGTTGCCGCTCAGGAGACGGTCGACCACTACCGCGTCGACGGCTGCCGGCTGATCGCGCTCGTTCCGAGCAAGTCGCGGACGGTCGAGACGAGCGCCAGCGGATCGATCGGCTTCTGGAGAAACGCCGCCGCCCCAAACTCGGCCGCGACCTCGCGCGCCGCGAGCGGCGAAACAGCGATCACCGTCGCCCCGGCCCGGTTGAGCCGTTCGATGAGGCGACCGCCGACACCGCCAGACAGGAGCAACTCGACGAGCACGATCCGCGGCGCGAGTTCGTCAAATTTGCGCTCGGCGTCCTCGGCCGACGAGGTGATCTCGACGTGAAACCCTTCCGTGCGCAGAAAATAATCCTCAAAACTGGCCGCAACCCTGTCGCGCTCGGCGATCAGAATCAGGATCCCCGTCTGCTCCGGAGCTGCGCCAGCGCTCACCACGTCACCGCGTTCGTCGATGCCCTCCGCGAGCAGACGGTGAGCGTCGCCCGGCGAAAAGCCCTGGTCGATCTGCTCCACGACGAACGAGAGCTGCGCGAGCTGCTGACGCGTATACCGGCGCTGCCCGCCCGAGCTGCGGACGGCGATGATCAGCCCATAGCGCTCTTCCCAGGTGCGCAGCGTCGAGACGGGGACGCCGACCATCCGCGATACGACCCCGATGCTGTACAGCGCGGGCTCCACCGGTTCAGGAATCCGGTCTCGCCGGGTCCCGGCTTGAGCGGGGCTCAGGCCGGCGGCGGCTCATCGGTGCGCACGGATCCGAGGTGTCGTCCAGGCGCACGAGCGGGTCACGATCCCCGGAGACGATCGGAAGATGAGCGCGAACGCCCGATAGGTCGAGTATTCGCTCGACAGCAGGTGAGCCGTTGATCACCCGCAACCGATCGGCGTCCGCGCAGGCGGCCTGCATCCGCACCAGCAAATGGATCCCGGTCGAGTCCATGAAACTCAACTCCGTGAGATCCACGACGATCATTCCCGCATCGTCATCCTCCAAGACAGCCTCAAACGCGGTCTCGAGGAGCGGTGCGGTGGCGATATCAAGCTCACCGATCGGCGTCAAACGATGAACCGCACCCTCACGAGTCGTGCGAATTGATAGCGGCTTCGGCATGAACATGACTACCTCCCGGGATGGGAACCATCACCCGGCCTGTCGGCTGCACATCGTCGGCGCCGACTCCCGCGTGTAGGGAGATCCTACGCCTCCTCAATACCTCAATCAAACCTCCGCGGTAGCTTTCCAACACTCGGTTCGACTATCGCGATGAACGGTCCGGGCGAGGCCCGAACACACAGGCGCCGAATTCTGCCGGGTCGCTCTTGACCGTCGCCTCCGGGAGTGGAGGGGTATGTCAGTCTGGTTTTGTGGGGTTGCACGGCGGCAGCTGCCCGCCGGCGGCGCGCATGAGCAGGCAATGAAGTGTCGCCCGCTCCTCTGGGTCCAGGGCTCCGAGCAGGCGGTCTTCGGCAGCGGCGAGGCGCTGCTCGGTCGTCCGTAGTTCCGTGATCCCGTCGTCGGCGATGGTGACGATGTGGCGGCGTCGGTCATCGGGGTGGTGCTGGCGGATGACCATGCCGCGTCGCTCGAGGTCGTTGAGCAGGCCGACGAGGTTGCTGGGGTCCAGTCGGAGGGCTTCGGCGAGTCCGGTCTGTGTGGTGGCGCCGTGGTCGCGCAACAGCGTGAGCAGCATCAGGTGAGCGGTGCGCAGGTCACCGGGCAGGGAGCTGTCGGTCTCGCGCTGGCCGACGCGCGCGAGGTGCGCGAGCAGCGCCAGAGACTGCGCGGGGTGGGTGGTCTGCCTGGTCGATGACGCCATCGGCATCCCACTGTAGCTTGCCGGACAACGACCCTTGGCATCCACAAATCGTTTGTGCTACACATAGGATCTATGAGCCACCTACTACATGTCGATTCGTCGATCCGCGCGATCGAGGAGTCCCGCAGCCGCAAACTGAGCCAGCGCTACGCCGACGCCTGGCGGGCCAGCAACCCTGATGGAACCGTCACCTACCGCGACCTGTCCGCCAATCCGATCCCGCACACCGACGCCACCTCGTTCGCCGCCAACTTCCTCGCCCCCGAGGACCGCTCACCCGACCAGGCCGCCGCCAAGACCATCACCGACGAGATCGCCGGCGAGGTAGTGGCCGCCGACACGATCGTGCTCGGCATGGGCCTCTATAACTTTGGGGTCCCGAGCACGGTCAAAGCCTGGTTTGATCGCCTGGTCGTCCCGGGCGTCACCGTCGGCGAGCAGGGCGGATTGCTGGGCGACAAGAAGCTCGTGCTCACCCTCGCCGCCGGCGGCGGCTACGGAGAGGGAACCCCTCGCTACGGCTGGGATCACCGCGAGCTGTGGCTGCGCCACGCCTTCGAGGTACTTGGGCTGACCGACATCCTCGTGATCTCGGCTGAACTCACCCTCGCGCGCGAAAGTCCCAGGATGATCCCGCTCAACCTGGGCACCGCCGAAGACCAGAGCTACGCCGCGGCCGAAGCCCGCATCGACGCGGAGCTCGCCACCGTGCACGCCTGAGCGCGACGCCGCCGAGGGCCGTTGTCCTGCCGCAGTCAAAGCCCACCGTCACCGTCAAGATCCGCGGACACAAGCGGGTCCTTCGCCCGGCCTACGGCGTCTACATCCTGCACAGCGACGGACACCGACACGGCAACCCGTCGTCCGTCGTCCTGCGCGGTGGTAGCCCCGGATAGCGTCGCTCGCATGGCAACCCGCTAGGAACATGTGCCGGGTAGCGGCGCCGGGCCTACCCCAACGTGTTGGGCTGGCACCGTCACCGGCCCGGCTAGCGTCTGGGTCAGGGGTGGATGCGGCGCTGGAGATCGCCGGCGATCGTCTCCAGGGCGGGGCCGTACTTTCCTGCCGCCAGACCCGGGGGGAAGCTGTCGGCGACGGCATCCGCGAGCGGGCGCAGCGCGCGGGGTGGTCGACGGCGGCCAGCGATGATCGTGTGGGTGGCGAGCACCGCGAGGGTGGCCAGCGTGGCCTCCAGGCAGGCACCCGCGTCTTGGGCGAGCCGCCATGCCAGCAGCGCGGGCGACGAGGTGTCGCTCGGTGGGCTTCCTCCTAAGGAGATGAGGGTGGGCGCCGCCGCGAGACGCGCTTCCTCGGCCCAGCCGAGCGCAGTCATCGATAGCAATGTGACCTCGGGCACGCGCTCGTCCGCTCCGAGGCCAGCGGGATTCTCTGCTAGCCGCGTCGCTTGGACGGCCGCCAGTGACGCCAGATCGGCCCACGCCGCAGCGAGCGCGTTGAGCATCGGTGCGGCCCGGGCGTCGTGATAGCCCGCGTTCGAGATGATCCGGGCACCAAGACCGGCGGTGCCGTCGGCGGCGAAGATCGGATTGTCGCCCGGCGCCGCCAAGGAGATCGTTGCGCACTCCTCAGCCCAGTGCTGCACGCGGTGCAGCCACCCGAGCATGCGCGGCACGTCCCGGAACGCCACGGCGGCCTGATGGCCTGACCGCGGCGCGTCTCCGGTGTCGGTGAGCGCTCGCAGCCGCGTCAGCGCCGCCGCCTGGTGCGAGTCGCCCCACACGTCCTGGAGGGCGGGATCGAGGTGCGCTTCGGGCGCCTGAGCGGCGTCGAAGGCCAGCGCCATCACCTCCTCGGCGACCGGCAGGCGAGCCCGCCCGGTCAGGGCCGCGTCGGCCAGCGCGGCTGCTGCCGCCGGTGCGCCGTTGATCAGCGCCATCCCCTCCTTGGCCTCGAGCTCGACCTCGTCCTCGAGCCCGCCGAACACCGCGCGCAAGGTGCCGATCTCGCCCGCCTCGCCACGGCCGCGGGCGGGTACCATCGGCATCGGAGCATCGAGCATCGCTGCGACGGCCGCCGCGAGGGCGGGACGTACCGCGGTTGTCCCGCTGATGAACCCCGCCAGGCGGGCAAGCACGATCCCCCGCACCAGACGTTCGGGTAGCGACGGGCCAAATGACGCCGGCGTCGCCGGAACCCGCCGCGCATACCGCACGCGCTCCTCCGCTGAGAGCAATGTCGCCGCGCCGCGGTGATGAGCGGTCGTGATCCCGTACAGATGACGATCCGCGGACGCCGCGACGAATGTCTCAAACGCCCTCCGGCTCCCTTGCATCCGCTCGACCGCCTCATCGGTCAGCGCCACCGGCTCACGCTGCCACGCGACGCGCTGAAAGACGGCGAGATCGACGTCACCCGGGACGCGCAGAACGACCGACACCCTCGCACTCTAACCCAGCATCGAGGTGGTACCCATGATGCACGCGCACGCCTACCGGTCCCGGCTTTCCTGGCGGGGGTCGACCGACGACGGGTACGAGAAGTACGACCGCCGATGCGCATCACGCGCCTCACGTCATGTCGAGATGCTGCTGCGGCGCGCCCTCGATGACCTGGGCCGGATGCCTCAGCAGGCCCAGCCGGTATCCCGGCGCGGCCGGCCCCACCCGTAGCGGCTGACGCCGCGCCGGCGCCCACCACGCCTGTATCGACCATGCCGACAGCAGATGGCGTTCTGCGGATTCAGAGCGCCACGCGGCACGGGGTGGATCGGGATGCTCATCGCAGTGGGAGACCAGGCTTGAGCGGGGCGGTCAGCGGCGATCTTCGGCAAGCGCTTGATTCTCCAGTTGGTGGAGGTCTAATGATCGGCGTCATGACGATCGGCCAGCTCGCGACGCGCACTGGATTGTCCGTCCGGACGCTTCGGTTCTACGCGGACGCGGGGGTGCTGCCGGAGGGGCATCGGCGCGACGTCGAAGGGCTCGCCCTGGATCTACGCGGCGGCTTGCGCCAGACCCACCAGCGCAGCATGCTCCATCAGTCCGTCCAGCTTCTCGGCCGCCGCCTGTTCCTGAGCGAGGATGCGCTCGGCCATGTCCGCCGTCTCGGTGTCGCCAGCACGCTGGGCGACGGCGCGAAGACTGCGATAGGAGGCGATCTCCAGATGCTCGGTCGCGAAGGCCTGGATCGCGACCTTACCCGTGGTATCCGGAGCGGCTCCGGAGAGGCCGCCTCCCACCGCCGCCACACCCTTCTGAGCCATGTCCTTGAGCTTTGAGGGACTCGCATCAAGTGCCTTGAGCCGCTCGCGAACAAGCCGTTCGTGCTCCTCGGTCTCTTGCAGATGGTCGCGCAGGACCTGGGCCAACTGCGCGTCCTCGACGGCGTCAGCTCCGGCCCGCAGCTGGTCGGCAGCGTTCTCCTCGGTGCTGTGCACGTCAGTGAGGTACTTCACGATCTGCTCGCGGATGTCCTGGGCGGGCATCTGATCTCCTTGTCGTTGGGGTCCTCGGATCACGTACCCCCCGTGAACCCAGGCAATCAACCCAGCGAGCCATCGCGATCCGGGTCGGCGCAGAACGCCGGCAAAGCGATCTGGAGGAGGTTGGATGCCGCTGGTGTCGCCCGATGAAGCAGCTCCAACAGCGAGCCGAGCGGTCCGGCCGGCCCGCTTCCCGCCCGTTGCTGAAGTCGTCAGCGAACGCCCTTCACCCACGCGAAAACGCCGGCCGGGGATCAATATCCCAGCTGCCGTCCCAGCTGGCCGGGCGTCCCTCGGGAGTGAGGTCGAACAGGTTCCAGAGCGGCTCGACGGTGCCCACATGGCGGGGATCCTGACCCGGCTCGGTCGGGGCGTAGAAGAGCTCAGAGCCCCAGAAATGACGGATCATCTCTCCGTCACGGTGGAACACGTTCAGCATCGGTCTCTGCGACCCCTCGGCGGTGTCAGCGAGGTAATGACGGTTGAACGTGCTTCCGGCAGACGACGACAGCTGAAGATGTCGCCATCCACGGTCACGCGCGAAGGCGAGCACGCGCGGCAGCGGTGACTTGGCGATGACAACCAGATTGATGTGCTGGCTGGCATGCTCCGCGGCGCCGTCGAGCTGATCGAGAAGCGCCACACACGACGGACACGGGCCCTCCGCGAGCGGCAGCAGTGCCGTCTGACCGGCCGCGGGGCCCGGGCGCGTGTCTTCGGGATCACGCGGGAACATGAAGCTGTAGATCACCAACGAGTCCTTACCGTCAACGAACAAGTCGGAGAGCCGCACGGCCGTGGGAGCCTGCGCCCTCGAAGACGTAGTCGTCGGGCACCGCCCCTCCGAGGGGTAGGGCACGTCTTGCCGCAGCGACCACCTCCATCGCGTGCCGTAGCTCGATCTCTTGGGCGAGCAGACGATCCCGCGCCGACCGATACTCGGCGGACTCTCCCGGGAACGTGACGCTCACGGCCGCCCTCCTGATTCGATTGCCAGGGGCAGACGCCCCCAAAAACACAGGTCCCCATTGCGTCCCGCGGCAACCCGGGAGACGTCGAGCCTGTACAACCCATAGACCAGCCGAGCACTCGAAACTCATCGCGCAAGCCATCGACGCTGCCTTCAACAGGGCAACGGAAGCGCGTCCTTCTCTCGCTGGGTCGCCCTACCCGTTCATGGCCGGGGCTGGACGACGGCGATGCCGTATGGGCTGTTGCCGGTCGCGACGGTGGCCGTCACCTTGAGGGTGCTCGGGTCGATGACCGACAGCGTGTTCGCCCCTTGGTCAGCCACGTACACGGCGTCGCCGGTGGTCGCCACGGCGAACGGGTCGGTGCCGTACGGCCCAATGGAGACGGTGGAGGAGACGCGGTGGGTGCGGGTGTCGATGACCGTCAGCGTGCCCGGACCGAGATCGGTGACGTAGGCACGGTCGCCGGTGGGGCTCACTGCGACGCTGAGCGGGCTCGGCTCCCGGAGCCTCGCCTGGACGGTCCCATTGGCGCAATTGATGACCGTGACGCCGGACAGCTCGTTGGTGACGTAGGCGGACGCGCCGTTGGGTGTGACCGCCACACCTGACGGGAACCGGCCGGTCGGGATGGAACGGACGACGCGGTTGGTCCGGGCGTCGATGACCGAGACGTCGCCGGATCCGCTGTTGGCGGCGTAGACCGTCCTGCCGTCAGCCGCGACCGCCACGCTTACCGGCTGGGTGCCGACTCGCACGGACGCCACGACGCGCTTGGTCCGGGTGTCGAGCACGGAGACGCGGTTGGAGCCGCCGTCAGCGGTGTACAGGTATCGCCCGTTGGCGCTGAGCGCCACACCTGTGGGCCTGCTTCTGCGAGGCAGCGCGACGGTCCTCGCGATGGTGTTGTTGGTGGTGTTGAGGACCGACACGGTGTTGCTCTCGGCGTTGGCGATGTAGATGAACCTGCGATTCGGGGATACCGCCATCTCTGCGGGGGCGATACCGACCCGCACAGTCGCGAGGATCTTGTGGGTGCTGCCATCGATGACCGAGACGGTGTTGTCGAGGTAGTTGGTGACGTAGATCCGCGTGGTCGCGGGTCCCGCGGCCGAAGCCGACTCGGCGAGGGGAAGGCCGCCACTCGCCGCAAGCAGGACCCCGGCGCAGACCGTCACCACCGAGCGCGGGACGTGAGAACGGATCCACCGGTCGCAGGCACGCGACGCGGGGATCATCTCTTCAGCCCATGCAGCAGCCCTGAAGCGTAGTAGTCATCGGCGTCGCGTACGCCGGGAAGCGCGAAGAAGTAGCCGCCGCCTATCGGGGTGATGTAAGGGACGAGCATCTCCTTCTCGAGCCGGGTCTGCATCGCGATGTACGTGTTCAGCTGTTGCTGGAAGCAGCAGAACGTGTGCCCCATGTTGGGATTCCCAGCCTCGTCGGGGCTTCGGTCATACTGGTAGCTTCGGCGCAGGAGGGCGCTTGTGGCCGCCGTGGGCGGCGTCTGGGGGTTTGCCAGCCGGATGTGGCAGTTCAGCGGGGTGAGCCGACCCTGGGGGTCGTTCGTGTACACGGGGTCAAGTTCGTCTGAGGCGTTCGGGTCGGTCGCGTACAGCGGCGCGCCGCTGATCTTGCGCCGGCCGAAGATCCGCTCCTGCTGCGTGACGGGCACCTTGTCCCACTTCTCCAAGTGCATCTGGATGATGCGCAGCACCTGGTAGGTCCCCCCCGCGGTCCAGGCGGGTTCGCGCCGGTCGCGCTGGACCCACACCTCCTGGTTCATCTGGGGGGCGTCGGTGGTGTCGGGGTTGGTGATGCCGTCCTTGAACCCCAGCCAATCGCGCGGAATGCCTACGGGTCGCGGCGGAAACCGGAATGCGTCGATACGCCACCGGACACGCATGCCGCCGCGGGTCTGAGCCATGATGTCGAGCATGGCGTTTCCGACGGTGTCCCGGTGGTTGGCGCACAGCTGCACCAGTAGATCTCCATGGACGATCTTTGGGTCGAGGTCGTCGTGGGCGAACGCCCGCATCGTCTTGAGTTGGGCCGGCTTGCGCGGCGCCAGCCCGTAGCGGCCGTCAAACAGCGAGGCGCCCAGGGCGACCGTGACCGTTAGGTCGTCGGGCAGCACCGTCGCGCCGAGCAGGTGGCGATGCTCCGGCGGCTGGCCCGGCCGAGGCGGGGGAGGAGTACCGCCTTTGGTCAGGAACGCCGCACGCTCGGTGAGGGTGCGGAACAGGTCAGTGAGCTCCCGACGGTTGTCTGCGACGACGTCGAAGGAGAGGAAGGCGGCCGCCGTTTGCGGAGTCGTGGCGATACCCGCCTGATGGTCGCCGTGGAACGGGATGCTGTGCGTGCTGTCTTCGGCTGCGAGCTTGTTATAGCCGTCCTCGTAGCCGGTTCCCTCGGCATTGGCCACGCCCGTGGGCACGACGTTCGTGGCCGCGACCCCTGCGGCACCACTGAGCACGCCCCGG